>CAMLIU010000270.1 GCA_946479995.1 uncultured Gemmatimonadota bacterium
GGGCGCGTGTTGGGCCCCGTCTTCCAGATGCGGAACTGGCCCGTGGCGGGATCGAAGCGGCCGACGGCGCCGGCGTTCTGGGCGGTGAACCAGGCGATCCCGCTCCGGTGATCGAAGGTCATCGTGTGCGGATCGCGCACCGATGAATCGGGGATCATGTACGTGGTGATCTTCCCGGTGGCGGGATCCAGCTTCACCAGGCGGTTGTTGCGATTGCCGGTGAACCAGACCATCCCCTTCTCGACGACGAGGTTGTGGGGATTGGTGCCGGGATCGATCTCGTAGCGCTTGAAGTCGCCCGACTTCGGGTCGAGGCGTCCGATGTAATTGCCGTTCTGCCCGACGAACCAGACGTGCCCCTGCGCGTCGGCGAACGGATCGCGCGGGCGCGTGCGGGCGCCGTAGGGCACCTCGAACTCGCGCGGCGCGAACTGCGACGACGACGTGGCCGTCGTGCGCGGGACGGGATTCTGCGCGTGGAGGGAGAGCGATGCTGGCGCGAGAGCGCCGATGACGAGCAGCGCGCGGGAGATGGGCATGGGGCCTCCGGGACTGTGCGCAGGAAGTTGCGTCCCCCAGCGGAAGCCGGCAATGGCCAGCCAGAACAGGTGAGCCGTGAGACGTGAATCGTGAAGCGTGACGGCGTCTGCAGTCTGAAGCTACGCCTCACGTCTCACGATTCACGTCTCACGTTCATCTCCTCACGTCCCTCAGCGCTGCCCTGAGCTCGTCCGACACCACGTTCGACGACAGTTCGGCGAGCTGCTGGAGGGCGTCCTGGAAGTCGGCGACGCTCATGCTGGCGAGGGAGCTGGCGGCGATGATCGCGCCGGCGCCGGGGACGTCGGCGGTGCCGCGCACGCGCGGGGTGAGGCGGTCGGTGCCGTGCACGGTGCAGTTCCAGATCTCGCGGCCGGTGCGGCGGTCGAGCAGCACCGCTTCGGCGTTGGTATAGAGATATGCCGAGCTCTGGCCGCGGGCGTCGAGGCCGAAGTTCTTCATGCGGACCTCGAGCAGGAAGTCGGCGTCGCCCTGGGAATTCACGGCGCGCGTGCCGAGGTAGCGGCTGGCGCGCTCGAGGGTGCGCTGCGCCAGATCACTTGTGGGGCCGACGCGCGCCGTGGCGCTGTCGAGGCGGGCGCGGGCGCGCCGTGCCTCTACATCCTTCGCGGCCTTGGTGCCGGCGCGCAGCACGGAGCCGACGGGATCATCGGCGCGCAGGTCGTAGCCGCTGGTGAGCAGGTCGGGCGACGGCGACGGCAGGACGACGACGGCCATCGAGCGTTCGGCGAAGGTGTACTCGCCGAGATGGTGGTGACCGGCGCAGGCCGAGAGGGCGAGTGCGGCGAGGGCGAGGAGAGCGCTGCCGGCCGAGCGTGCGGCGTGCTGCCGGAGCGACGACGAATGCGACGTCGGCATGGGAGGATCCCGCGCGAGGGTAAGGAGACGAGGCGCGAGGACGACAGAGCGTCGGCCGCGCGCCGCTGGTAACTGGACGACGCGCGGCCGACGGAGGGAACGGCGCCAGGCGTTTATGCGCCCGTGCTGGCAGCGACGCTAGCGGTCGTGCCGCGGGCGTTCGCCTTCCTGCGAGCCCTCGAGCAGCGGCTTCTGGTTGTCGGGGGGCGCGTTCTCCATGAGCTTGTCGCCCTGCTTCTTGTTCGGCTCGGCACGAGCGATCGCGTCGGGATCGGAGTTGCGGTCGATGAGGGCGTCGTCCACGGGGCCCTTGGGCTGGTTCGTCGGATAGTCTGGGCTCTTCATCAGAGTGCCTCCGCTGGAGGATGTCGGTCGGCGTGCGCGGCGAGCGCCGCCGCGAGCTGGCGAGAACGAAGTGCGACATTCGTACCGCGGTACGTCATATGCGCGGTGCGCGGGCACAGCGGTACGCCATTCCGCGCCTGCAGCATTCAGCTGCACACTCCCCGAACAGGCTGATTGGTGCAAGTGCTCGAACTGGTGGCCGGGGCCGTCATCGTGCTCCTGGTCATCGCGGACGTCTTCCTCACCGTGCTGTACGCGCGCATCGGTGCGGGGATCCTCAGCATGCGCATCGCACGGGCGACGTGGTGGGCCATGTCGCGCGTCGCCCACCAGTTCCGCTCGCATCACGACAAGGTGCTGTCGTTCTGCGGTCCGGTGATCCTCGTCAACCTGCTCGTCGTGTGGGCGCTGCTGCTCACGCTCGGCGCTGGGCTGATCATCCACCCGGCGCTGGGGACGTCCGTCACGGTGACGACGGGGAAGACGTCCACCGACTTCGTCAGTGCGTTGTATGCGGGCGGGAGCAGCATGGCCATCGTGCGGGCGAGCGACGTGACGCCGGACACGGGGCCGTACCGGTTGTACTTCCTCTTCAACTCGCTGCTGGGCGCGTCGGTGATCTCGCTGACGATCACCTACCTCATGCAGGTGTACAACGCCCTCCAGCGGCGCAACACGCTGGCGTACAAGCTGTACCTCCAGACTGCCGAGACGAGCGACGCCGCCGAGCTGATCGCGGGCCTGGGCGCGCGCGGTTCCTTCCAGTGCGGCTACTCGAGCCTCGCCGACATCGCGGTGGAGATGACGGTGTCGCTGGAAGCGCACCACTTCTATCCGGTGCTGTTCTACTTCCGCTTTCCGCGGCCGATCTACGGGGTGACGTACTTCACGCTGCTGGCGCTGGACGAAGTGTCGCTGATCAAGTCGGCATTGAGCGACGACGACCTGGGCTGGCTCAAGGAGTCCGTGCCGGTGACGCAGCTCTGGCGCGCGGCGCTGCTGCTGGTGAACACGCAGGAGAAGCGATCGCGGCAGGCGGGGGCGGCGGACGAAGCCGGTGAGCCCAGCGCGGAGGACGTGGATCGCTGGCACCGCCGGTATCATGCGGCGGTCCGCCGGCTGAGGGAGGCCGGCGTGGCGACGAGGAGCGACGACGCGGAAGGGGCGAGGAACTACGTGGCGCTCCGGTCGCAGTGGCAGCATCCCATCATGCGGGCGATGCAGATGATGGAATACTCCGAGGACGAGATCGACCCGATGGCCAGCCACCCCGAGTCGAGCGACCAGCGGGCGCCCTTCGCGGAGCGGCGGCACGCGTTCGGCCCGTCGACCGCGTTCGACCCGAAGCGGCGCTGAGCGCTGCGGGTCGTCGTGCGTCAGGTGCGAGGGCCCGCGATGCCGGTGGGGCGGATGACGTACGCCTGCACGGAGGTGCCGTCGTCCACGGCGAGAGGGATGAAGCCGCCCTGATGGAGCGAGCGATCAGTATCGGCGGATTCGGCGCTGTTGATCATTCTGGCCTCACTGGATCCTGGGAGGGTACTATTCAGGCATGCCCGCTCGCCACCGCGCCCGTCGTGCCACCCGGCTGAGCACCATCCTCACGCGCACCGGCCTCTACCTGCTGGTCGCGTGGACGACGTTGACCGTGCTGGCGGCGGGACTCTTTCCCGGTGCGGCGTTCGTCGTGCTGGCCATCGCGCTCTACACGACGGTACCGCTCGTCGCCTTCGTGCGCTGGCGTGGCTGGCCCTTCTATCCGGGACGCGCCTTCCGGCTGCTCGTCGTGCGGCCATTCTGGTATACGCAGCTCCTGCTGCCGCTCGTTGCCGGCGCAGGGCTGCTCGGCCTGCTGGCCGGCGCACCGTTCGGGGACGCGCTGCTCATCGGCCGCCTCTCGGCGGCGCTGGTGTTCGTGGTGGTGGCCGTGGTGCTCGGCGCGGGCTACTTCGGCTCGCAGCAGCTGGTGGTGCGCGACGTGGACGTGGTGGTGCCGCGCCTGCCGGCGGAGTTCGACCAGCTGCGCATCGCCCAGCTGTCGGACCTCCACGTGGGGCCGCACACGTCGCGCAC
>CAMLIU010000271.1 GCA_946479995.1 uncultured Gemmatimonadota bacterium
CGGAACGGGAGGTGCATCACCGCACTGCTGGGGGACGGCCGCCAATATCTACCGCATCGGCGACACGTACCTGGACACGCACGAGTCCATCGCGCGGTATGCCGCGATCGCGCGCGAGGTGCTTCCCACCGTCTGGACGCGCCCGCTGGGGCCGGAGATGGCGAAGACGGACGATCACCTTCACCTGGACCTCGGCTACGTGATCTCGGTCCCCCGCGAGGCGCCCGGCGAGACGTACAACCTGAAGCTCGCCGGCGACCCGTTGTAACGACCGAGGAACGATGAAGGCAGGGGAGCTGGGGGGCGATTGGTGCTGACGGAGCAGGGAAAGCAGATCCGACGTGAGGAGCAGGCCGGGCGCCAGCGGCGTGCGGCCGGAGAGCAGCGCGCACTGCCGGCAATCGGCATGGAAGCCGAGTTCTCCACCGTGGTGGACAACGAGCTCCAGCAGCCGGAGCAGGTGTTCGGGTCTCCGCGCCGCTTCATCCGAGGTCCGCTGGTGCATCGCACGGGACGCTCGTACCACCTGCCCACCGGTGGCGCGATCTACTTCGACACCGGAGTGATGGAGATCGCCACGCCGATGATCGAGATCGAGCGAGGCTGTGGTGCACGTGCGACCCGCTCGCTCTGGGAGAGCATCGGCTTCCTGCGCGGCGAGCTGGACGAGTGGGAGCGAAACACCACTCGCGAGGTGCGACTGGTCGGCTTCAGCACGCACTACAACGTGTCGTTCGACCTCCCGGAGTCGGAGCGGGCGAAAGGTCGCAGCGTGGAGCGGCTGGCGTACCTGCTGACGTACGTGCTCGCCGCGCCGGTGATGCTGCTCGCCGCGAACCGGCGCTCCACGGGGGTGGGCGTGCGGCCGCGCGGGAACCGGATCGAGGTCACCGCCGACTTCACCCCCGACGCCGCCCTCATGGCCGCCACCGCCACGTTGATCGTGGGAATCGTCCGCGAGGTGATGTCGTGGCCACGCTACGACCTGCGACAGCTCGCGGTGCACGACATTCCGGTGGTGCAGGGATTCGCCCCGGTGCCGCACAGCTCGCGCAAGGGCTGGGTCGCCAAGCACGATTGCTTTCCGCGCAACCCGTTCGCCGCCGACGTGGATGGCGACCGCTTCACCTCGCTCGGCGGCGAGCACCTCTCGCTGCGCGACATGGCGGGTCGCACCACGCGGCAGTTCTGGCCGTCCATCAGTGCGCTGGGCGATCCCCTGTCGTTGCGGCTCATTGCCGCCGTCATGCGCGGGCGCGCACCATCGCTGCTGGAGCTGGACGATCGTCCGGCGTCGTATGACGACGTGGGCCGGCTGTGCGCGTGGAACGACCTCTTTCCTGTGACGCTCCTGCCGCGGTCGCGGTTCGAGCGCGTCCTCAGCAACGCGATCACGGGCCGGCGTGTACGGTTCGGCGGGGCATGGCACAAGCCGGTGGGAATGCGCGGGTGGACGCACGTCGTCTTCCAGCGCGAGCGTGACGGGAAGCGCGCGGTGCGCTCGCTCGATGCGCTTCTCACCCACCTGGATGCGTGGGATCGCAGCTCGGAGCGTCGGTCGGGCGAGCGCCGCAGCACCACGAGCACTCGGGAGGCGGAGCGTCGACATGGCGAGCGGCGCACGCCGACGGCGGACGTGACCGTCCAGCCTCTCGAGCCGGCGGAGGAGCTCGAGCCGGTCACACAGCCGGAGGGCCAGCGACTCGTGCCGGACCGGAAGGCGGCGAGTGACGTGGAAGTCGCGCCATCACGGAAGGAAGGGATTGCCGACGTGTCCGCTTCCGCTGCCGCCAGGGCGGCAGCGCGCGCGCGCACGGATGCGCCACTGATCATCGTCTCGCGCACGAGCTGACTCAAAAGCTGCGCAGCATTCGCCGCGGCATCCATGCTCTGCGGCACGGCGATTGAATCCACGTGCGGAGAGCTCGCCGGAGGGCGGCGAGCCCACTCTCTCGCGCGAGGACACATGCCGGACCTCCTCACCAACCGGGACGCGACGGCCGCCTCCCCACGCTACGTAGCGCCCGAAGTCTCCTACCTGCTCGACTACATCGTCAACGTCTGCTTCGTGGGACCGGCCGGCGCGGGAGACCGCGAGTGGGTGCTGGTGGACGCGGGGCTTCCCGCGTCGGCGGAGCGCATCGAGCACGCCGCGGCGCGGCTCTTCGGCGCAGGCTCGCGGCCGGCGGCGATCGTGCTCACCCACGGGCACTTCGACCATGTGGGCGCGCTGCAGGCGCTGGTGCGCAAGTGGGACGTGCCGGTGTACGCGCACGAGCTCGAACTGCCCTACCTCACCGGCCGTTCCTCCTATCCGCCGCCTGATCCGTTCGTGGGCGGCGGGGCGATGAGCGCGATGTCGTTCCTCTATCCGCAGGGACCGATCGATCTCGGGTCGTCGGTGCGTGCGCTGCCAGCGGATGGCAGCGTGCCCGGGATGCAGGGGTGGCGCTGGATTCCCACGCCCGGGCACTCTCCGGGGCACGTGTCGTTCGTGCGCGACGTGGACCGCACGCTCATCGCCGGCGACGCGTTCACGACGACGAAGCAGGAGTCGGCGATCGCCGTGTTCAACCAGCGGCGCGAGATGCACGGACCGCCGATGTACTTCACGCCGGACTGGGATGCCGCGCGCGCGTCGCTGCGTCACCTCGCCGACTACGCACCCACGGCAGCCATCACGGGCCACGGGCCGCCGATGCGCTCGGCGATGCTGCAGAGCGAGCTGCGTCGCCTCGCGTCGCACTTCGACGAGTGGGCGCGGCCGTCGCATGGGCGCTATCACGATCGCCCGGCGATCACTGACGAATCCGGGGTCATCCAGGTGCCCCCGCCGGTGGTGAGCGGGAGGGCGCTCGTGCTCGCCGGCCTCGCCGTGGGCGCTGCCGTGGGAATCGCCGTGGCGGCACGCCGCCGCCGCGAACACGCCACGCACGACGGAACGCGCGTCCTGGCCGACACGACGCCGGAGCGCGAGCAGCAGATCTCGTCGTCCGACGAGCTGATGCTCGAGCGCAGCTCCGAGCTCTCGGCCCTGGACGGGGGCTACGACGTCACCGCGACCGCGGCGCCATCCACGATCGATCTCCGTTGAACGTCCATCGGACGCACACCTTCATCGAGGCACTCAACCATGTCAGCAACCACATCGTCGCCGCGACGCGTCAAGGGCTCGCGCATCGGGCCGAGGGGCGGCGGCGCGTACCATCGCACGCGGCAGGAGCATCACCTTCACAACGTCGCCAATCCGGAGCGCATCGGCTCGGTGGCGGTCGGTGCGGCACTCATTGCCTACGGGCTCAAGCAGCGTGACGCCAGGGGCCTGCTGGCCGCGCTCCTCGGCGGCGCGTTCGTGCAGCGTGGCGCGACGGGGTATTGCATGGTCTACGACGCACTCGGCGTGAGCACCGGCGACGCCGATGCGGTGCTCGGCAGGCACCGCAGCGACGTCACCGGCGCGGCGGCGACGGTGAACGCCCGCAAGGCGGTGAAGGTGGAACGCGCCGTGACGATCGCGCGGCCGCGCCACGAGCTGTACGAGTTCTGGCGGGACTTCACCAACCTGCCGCAGTTCATGGAGCACCTGGAGTCGGTGCGTGTGGATTCGCCGACGCGCTCGCACTGGACGGCCAGGGCGCCGGCGGGAAGCGTGGAATGGGAGGCGGAGATCGTCAACGACGTGCCCGACGAGATCATCGCGTGGAAGAGCGTCGGCGATCCCGACGTGGCGAACGCGGGTGCAGTGAACTTCAGCGATGCGCCCGGCGACCGCGGCACCATCGTGAAGGTGACGCTCGACTACGAGCCGCCGGGCGGAAAGCTCGGCGCGCTCG
>CAMLIU010000272.1 GCA_946479995.1 uncultured Gemmatimonadota bacterium
CGCCTCGCCCCGGACAGCGTGCAGCCGCCGGGCGACAGCCTGGTGACCGTGGACCTCCTGCTGCGCGAGAATTACCTGCGCCAGATCAGCACGGAGATCGGGTGGAGCGTGCTCGACTGCTTCAAGGAGCGCACGCAGTACGTGGACAAGAACTTCCTCGGCGAGGCGCGGCGCTTCGAGCTCACGGGGCAGGTATCCAAGGTAGGTTACGGCGACCCGACTCGTATCGGCGACGGGAATCTCTGCGCGCCGGCGATCCGTGACGATCCGTTCAGCGAGCAGCTCAACTACTTCATTTCCACGGGACTCCGCCTGCCGACGCTGCTCGGGTTCCGCACGTCGCCGAGCCTGTCCATCTACAGCGAGCGGCGCAGCGAGTACCAGGCGTACCTGCGCACGACGCTCGTCGGCGGCGAGGCGTCGCTGACGCGCGACATCGCGCGCGGGGTGCCCCTCCGGCTTGCCTACTCGCTCGAGCTCGGGCGCACCGACGCGTCGCCGGCGCTCCTGTGCGCCCTGTTCAGCCGCTGCGACTCCGAGTCGCGCGCCTTCATCACTGACCGGAACCGTCGTGTCGCCGTGACGAGCGCGCACGTGGAGCGCGTGCGCACCGACAACCCGTTCGTGCCACGTACGGGCACCATTGCCCGGTTCGACGTGCGCACGGCGTTCCGCGAGCTGGGCTCCGACCCCAAGATCCAGTTCGCCAAGGGGCTCGCCGACTTCGCCTTCTACCGGCCGTTGTCGCCATCGGTCACCTTCGCGGCCCGGGTACGCCTCGGGACGGTGCTCGGCCGGACCCTGTCGTTCGGGGATTCGACCGGCTTCATCCCACCCGAGGAGCGCCTCTACGCCGGCGGAGCCGCGAGCGTGCGCGGCTACCAGCAGAACGCGCTGGGCGACCTGACCTACATCGCGGAGAGCGCGCCGGACACGATTCGCGGCTTCGGCGACACGCTGTACTTCGCGCTCGGCGCGGGGTCGGACAGTCAGGCGGTGCGGCGGGTGGTGCCGCTCGGAGGCAACTCGCTCGTCGTCACCAACTTCGAGCTGAGGATCCGGAGCAAGTTCTTTCCCGAGCTTCTCCAGTACACCCTGTTCGCCGACGCCGGTGACGTGTGGCAGCGCGGCACGGTGATCGGCGCCCGCAACCACAAGGCGTCGGCGCTGTTCCTCAACGGGCTGCGCTGGACGCCTGGAATCGGCGTCCGCGTCTTCACGCCAGTGGGGCCCTTCCAGGCCAACGTGGGGTATAACCCGTTCCCCCGGCCGGCGGGAGCGATCTACTACGACGCGCCGCCCGACCCGGCCACCGGCTTCGCGCCACTCTACTGCGTGTCGCCGGGCAATCGCATTCCAGCCGTGCCCAACTCGCGGGGCGTGTACGAGCAGGTGCCGGGCGCCGTCTGTCCCACCAGCTTCGTTCCCGAGCAGAAGAACAGCTTCCTCAGTCGTCTCACCTTCACCTTCTCCATCGGTCCCGACTTCTGAGGCCGAGGTCCCGCCCCATCCCCCGAGCATGACCCGTCGCAACTTCGTCGCCCTCGTCAGCCTGTGCATGCTCGTCGTGCTCGGGCTGATCGGCGTCGGCGTCGGGCTGTTCTTCACGCAGTCGGAGACGGGGCAGACGACCCTGCGCCGGGCGATCGAGCGGCAGGTGGCGTCGGGGATCAAGGGGAAGCTCTACCTCGGCCGGATGAGCGGCAACTTCCTCACCGGCGTCGCCATCGATTCGCTCGAGCTGCGCGACGAGGAGGACTCGCTGTTCATCGCCACCGGCCCGCTGCGGGTCGAGTACGACCTGCGCGACATCCTGGACCGCCGGCTGCACCTGCGGAACGTGAACGTGTCGCGCCCGGTGGTGGTGCTGCGCCAGCACCAGGACGGAAGCTGGAACTTCCGGCGCGTGTTCGGCGGAAAGGGACCGAGCCGGCCCAAGGGCCCGGAGCGCGGGTTCGGGGACTACGTGGTGATCGACTCCACGCACCTGCGCAATGCGAGCTTCCGCCTCACCATGCCCTGGCATCCGGACGACTCGCTGCATGGCGCGAAGCTGGACAGCGCGGTTCGCTTCAACCTGGCGCGCGACGACCACGAGATCCGTCGCGTGCGTGAAGGCAAGGCCAACGGCTTCACGCAGAACTACCGCTGGACGAGCATCTACGCCGCGGTGCCGTTCGCGCGCATCGCCGATCCGGATTCGGCGGCGCGACTGTTCGTCATCGACACGCTGCACGCCGTCGAGACGGTGCCCACCTTCCGGTGGCGCAACGTGGCGGGGCGCGTGCGCGTGCTGGGCGACTCGGTATGGATCACGGCACCGCACTTCGACCTGCCGGGCTCCACCGGCCACGCGGAAGGGAAGATCACCTGGGGGAGCGACCTCCCGGTGCGCTATGCGATCCGCATCTGGGGCGACTCGGTGTCGCTGAAGGACGTCGCGTGGGTGTATCCCACGCTGCCGACGACCGGCGGCGGCAGCATGGTGCTGGACATCCGCAACGAGAAGAACCTGCACCGGCTGGACTACGCGATCACGAACATGGACGTGCGCACCACGAAGTCGCGGCTCGTGGGTGACATGACGTTCGAGACGGGCGGCCCGGTGCTGAGCGTGCACGACGTGCACATGAAGGCGGACCCCGTGGACTGGGATCTCCTGCGCACGCTCAATGGCAAGCCCTTCCCCGCCGACTGGCAGGGCACGCTCACCGGCAACGTGAAGGCGCGCGGCGGCCCGCTGACCAACTTCGTGGTGGACGACGCCGACATCACCTTCCGCGACGCGCACGTGCCGGGCGCGGTATCGCGCTTCACCGGCCGCGGCGAGCTGGACATCCTGCAGCCCGCCTTCACCGCCTTCCATCGCTTCTTCGTGTCGACCGATCGCCTGGACCTGCGATCGATCACGGCCATCTACCCGGCCTTTCCGCGCGTTGGCGGAATCGTGACGGGAAGCGCGGTGCTGGATTCGTCGTGGCTGGATGTGCGCGTGTCGAACGCGCAGCTCACGCACACCGACGGGCCGGGCGAGCCCACGCGCGCCACCGGCGGCGGGCGCATCACGTACGGCGAGAAGTTCATGACGTACGACCTGAACCTGCAGATGGCGCCCCTCTCGCTGACGACGCTCGCGCGGTCGTACCCGACGCTGCCCCTGCGTGGCACCTTCGCCGGCCCGCTCACCGTGCAGGGGCAGGCGCCCGACCTCACGGTCACCGCCGACCTCACCGGCGCGGCGGGGCACGTGATGTATGCCGGCCACGTGGACGCCGATTCCATCGGCGGGTACGGGGCGCGCGGCAGCGGCGGCTTCGAGGCCCTGGACGCCGTGGCGCTCGTCGGGCGGATGTCGCCGGAGTCGAAGCTCAATGGGGAGTTCGACGTGGACCTGGCCGGCGACTCGCTGGCCACGCTCGACGGATCGCTCGCCGTGCGGCTCAGCCGCTCCGAGGCGGACGGCGTGCAGATCGGCAGCGGCGCGTCGCGGCTGCGCTTCGAGCGCGGCGTGGTGCGGGTGGACACGCTCGTCGTCGCCGCCACGCCCGGCACGCTGCGCGCGTCGGGGGCTCTCGGGCTCACGCGGCCGCCGGAGGGAGATTCGCTCACCATCACGGTGGACGTGGATTCGCTCGGCGGCCTGCGGCGCTACCTGAAGAGCAGCTCGCCGGTGACTATCACCGGGCGGCCAGTGCAGCCGGATTCGCTGCGCGGCACGCTTGCATTCCAGGGCGCGGTGCACGGCTGGCTCGACTCACTCATCGTGCGCGGCGCGCTGTCAGGGCATGCGCTGTTCATGAACGGCAACACGGCGCACCTGCTCACTGGCGC
>CAMLIU010000273.1 GCA_946479995.1 uncultured Gemmatimonadota bacterium
GCCACCTCGCGAGCGCCGGCGCGCCGTACGACTACGGCAAGATCGACCGCAACGACGCGGTGACGAAGCAGCTCACCGGGCAGCTCGACTACACGAAGACGCTGCGCCCCCGGGTGAAGATCGACGCGGGGTGGAAGAGCAACGCACGGTGGCTGGACCGCGACTACGTGCAGACGGAAGACGCGTCGGGGAGCGGCACGTGGGTGCGGACGCCGCTCAGCAACGCGCTCAGCCTGAACGAGGGGGTGCACGCCGTGTACGCCCTGTTCAGCGAGGGAGTGAAGAAGTGGGACTTCCAGGCAGGCCTGCGCGGCGAGTATGCCACGCGCAACTTCGTCCTCGGCAGCGACCGCTACCCATATGACTACGCCAGCCTGTTCCCGAGCGCGGTGGCGAGTTGGAACATCAGCGAGGGGGCGAACGCCAAGGCCAGCTACTCGCGGCGCATCAACCGTCCCGGCATGGATCAGCTCAACCCGTTCCCGACCTACTTCGACGCCGACAACGTCTTCTTCGGGAACCCGAACCTGAGCCCCGAATACACGGACGCCATCGAGCTCGGGGTGACGAAGACGGGCAAGCTCGGCATGGTGCAGCTCCAGCCCTTCTGGCGGCACACGACGAACGTCATCCGGATCGACATCAACACCACGGACACCCTCGACAATCGCGAGATCACGTCGATCAGCTTCCGCAACCTAGCGAAGAGCGACTCATGGGGGTCGGACCTGACGGGCCAGCTGAAGCTCGGTCCAAGGTTCTCGGCGCTCACCAACTTCAGCCTGTTCAAGATGGTGACCGACGGCGGGTCGGCGAGCGTGGTGGGGTCGAACTCCATCGGGTGGATGGGGCGGATCAACCTGACGTCGGAGGTCACGAAGAGCACGACGTTGCAGGGGGCGTACAACTACCGCGCGGCGATGAAGATCGAGCGCGGCGAGATGGGTGCGCAGCAGATGCTGACCCTCGCGCTGCGCCAGAAGGTGCAGGGGGACCGTGGCGCGGTGACGGTGCGCGTGAACGACCCGTTCGAGATGCTTCGGTTCCACGTGACGGCTGGTGACGAGAAGGTCATGCAGATCACGCAGCGGAATCCGGAGTCACGGATGGTGTTCGTCGGCTACTCGTACACCTACGGTCGGCCGCCGCGCGTGAGGCAGGTGGCGCCGGAGACGACGGGTGGAGGGAGTGTAGGGTTCGGAGGGCCGTGACGCTCGTGGCTCCCCACACGCGCCCCTGCACGGGCGCGTGTGGGGAGCGGGGCGCGTGAGCGTCACCTCCACCGGCTCTGCCCTTGCGGTACCTTACGAGCAGCCAGCCCCACACCGCGACGAGGATACGCCACTGCAACGCAAGAAGGCCATCGAGCTCCAGGAGAAGTGGGGTGGCAAGCCCTGTGACCATCCCGCCTTGTCGCGCGAGTACGACATGGGGGCGCGCACCGGCAACTACTGCTGCACCCAATGCGGGGCGTCGCTCACCTTCCGAGAGAAAGCCGAGCTCACGCAGCGGCGCGACGCCAGGCCCCGCGGCCCACGCGGCGGTTGACGCGTCACAGGCGGTGGCCGCCATGATCGCCTTCTCCGCTCTCCGAGACCGGTACCATCACGACCGCGCCGCCGGGGGCGCCACGCCCCGACTCGCCGAGGCACTCGCCGCCGTCGGCTGGCATTCCGTCGGCGAGCCCACGCCGTACGAGCTGGCCGACTATCTCGTCGAGCTGCTCGACGCCTGCATCACCGACCACCACGATCCCGACCGCCTCGTGGCCGACGTCGCACGGCTGCTGCGCGATTCCGGGCCGCTGCTCGACGGCGGCCTCCCGCCCGTGGCGGCGTACGAGCCCGCTGCCCGCGACGTCCTGGAGCGTTACCTTCGCGATGCGCGATAGGATACGGCCCCCAGTTACGCAATCGAGGCGCTCATGCTGATCCCCGTCGTCCAAGCCATGCTTCTCCGCGAGCTGGCGGCCGTGCAGCGGTCGGTCGAGGCGTATCCTGACGATGCCAGTCTCTGGGCGCTACCCAAAGGCCTGCCGAATACCGGTGGCACGATCGTGCTCCACCTTGCTGGCAACCTCCAGCACTTCGTGGGCGCGGTGCTCGGCGGCAACGGCTACAGGCGCGACCGCGAAGCCGAGTTCGCGCGTCGCGACGTGCCGCGCGCGGAGCTGGAGGCGGAACTCGAGAACACCGTGAACGCAGTTCGTCGCACGCTGCCGAAGTTGCGGGAGGAAACCCTCGCGCAGCCGTATCCGGAGAAGGTGGGCGGCCAGGTACTTCCGACCGGCGTCGTACTCGTGCACCTGGCGACGCACCTGGCGTACCACCTGGGGCAGCTCGACTACCATCGCCGCGTCGTCACCGGGGACGCGACCAGTGTCGGTGCGGTTTCGCCGGTCAGAATCGGCGGAGAATGACGCGTCGGCCGTCAGGCAGCGCGCGCACCAGTCCACCGAGATGCTCCCAGGAGATGCCCGGCGTGGAATCGGGCTTCATGCTGATGAGTACCCTCTCCGGGGTTCGACGTAAAGCGATCACCACCATTGGCGCCGTGACGCCAAACTTGCCCTGAAGTGCGTCACTGGCTGCGGTACGAGGCCAGTGCTGTCGCTTTCTGTCGGCGTCACTGCGGCGAACGGTGGGAGGGTGTCCGGCGTCGATGATGGCAGTGAGAGCGTCTGGGCCAGCGTGGCGCATGGTGCGAAGCTGACGGCGAAAGCGATGGCGAGCGACGCCTGCATGTCTGTCTCCGCGAGCAAGGGTCGTCCACACCGAGTCGGTACGACGATACGATAGTGTCAGCGGACGCTGGGAGTCTGAACGGCGAATGAGCGAAGGATGAGGATCCGATTGATTCCAGCTTTCATGCTGCTTGTGTGCAGCGCTGTCGGCTGTGCGTCCCGCGCCGCGTCCAATGGGGCGAACGCTGACGCTTCCGAACCGGCGACCGGATGGATGCACGCGCAGGTCGACACATTGCTGCGCCTCGGACGCGAGGACCAGGAAGGGCGCAATGACCTCGCCCGCGCACTCGCCACCAAGGATACCGCTGTTCTCCTTGCCTCCATGCGTGCCGACAGCGCGCGCACCCGCTGGCTGCGGGGCGCCGTCGTCCTCCACGGCTGGCCACGGCGTGCCGAAGTGGGCGACAGCGCGGCGAAGTCGGCGTGGCTCATCCTGCAACACCCCGGACAGCGCGTGGCAGGCGGCCATGTTGCCCGAGCTGGTGAAACTCGGCCAGCAGCGCGAGATCCCCCTGAGCGAAGTCGCCCTGCTGATCGATCGCGTCCTCGTGAACGAGGGGAAGCCGCAGCGTTACGGTTCGCAGTTCAGTCTCGCGGATGGGCTGCTCGTCCCCGCACCGGTGGAGGATCTCCGCACGCTGGACGAGCGCCGTGCGAGCATGGGGCTGCCGCCGATGGCGGAGTACGTCAGGAGGCTGGGCGAGGCGATGAAGCTTCCGGTGACGTGGCCACCTGACCGCTGACGCACTCGCACGGTCGTGCCCCGTCGGGCGGCACCTGCGGCGCACACAGCCTCATCCCGAACCGTTGGCGAAGGGAGGGATCGGCCTGGGCACAAGTGTGACATGACAGCACTGGTGTGTCACCGGACCGGCTGTCTCCGGGGTTGCCTGCTGGCCGCGGCATCGATGACCAGTACCCACCCCTCCGTCCCATTCACGCGAATGAAGTCGCCGTCCCTGATCAGACGCGTGGCATTTTCGACCCCTACCACCGCTGGCAGTCCGTACTCGCGCGCGATCACTGCGCCGTGCGTCATCAGGCCACCGACCTCCGTCACCAGCCCGCTGATCGCCACGA
>CAMLIU010000274.1 GCA_946479995.1 uncultured Gemmatimonadota bacterium
CCGACTGGGCGGACATCGTGCTTCCCGCCACGACGCAGCTCGAGCACTGGGACGTGCACCTCGCGTACGGCCACCACTACCTGTCGCTCAACCGCCCGTCCATCGCCCCCGTGGGCGAGGCGAAGCCGAACAGCGAGATCTTCCGCCTGCTCGCGGCGCGCATGCGTCTCGAGCACGAGTGCCTGAGCGATGACGACCTCACGCTCATCCGGCAGGCCCTCGCGTCCTCGTCGCCGAATCTCGACGGCGTGACCCTCGACGAGCTGCTCGAGCGCGGCTGGATGCGCCTCAACCTGCCCACGCCATACCTGCCGTACGCCGAGGGGAAGTTTCCGACGCCGAGTGGAAAGTGCGAGCTGTACTCGGCGCGGATGGCAGCGATGGGGCTCGATCCGCTGCCGACCTACACGCCGCCCCACGAGTCGCCGGAGCGCGATCCAGGCCTGGTGGCGCGCTACCCGCTCACCCTCATCTCGTCGCCGGCGCACACCTTCCTCAATTCGACGTTCGTGAACATCGCATCGCTCCGGCGCCAGGCGCGGGAGCCGGAGGTGCTGCTCCACCCGGCGGACGCCGAGCGACGCGGCATCGCGGCGGGAATGCGGGTGACGGTGCGCAACGACCGCGGTGCGTTCCTCGCCACGGCGCGCGTGGAGCCGTCCATTCGCGAAGGCGTGGCGTGGGCGCCGTCGGTGTGGTGGGGCAAGCTCGCCGACGACGGCGCGAACGCGAACCAGACGACCTCGCAGCGCGAGACCGATCTCGGGCACGGTCCGGTGTTCTACGACAACCAGGTCGAGGTGGAGCAGGCGTAGGGCTCCGGCGCATGACGCACGGAGCCATCCCGCTCGAGGAGCGCATCCTGCCGTTCAGTAGCTCCCGGCCTGTCCTCTCCGCCAGCCGCTCAAGAGCGGCAGTTCAAGAGGATTTCCGCTGCCTCGCCTTCAGCTCCTCGATCGTATCGAGCGACCGGAGATTGCGAGGGTCGGTGAGGTCGATGCGATCCCAGGGAATGCGGTGGCTGCTGTACGGAGCGAAGCGACCGAGGCGGCGCAGCAGGAGCCGCGCGAAGTACGGGCCGGCGAGGGTCTCGATGGCGCCGAATGAACCGACGTGGAACTCCGTGACCACGTAGTCGTTCCCCCGCTCGTGCAGCTCGATCTCGGCGCGGAGCTCTTCCACGCGGCCCACCTCGCGGCCGTTCGGGTCGCGTACCGTGCGCCCGAGCAGGTGATGCAGTGCCACTTCGCGGCTCATCGTTTCTGATTCTCCTGCTTGCCCTGTGAGCCTGGGATGCGGCAGATCACGTGCTCGGCCAGCCAGCGTTCCACACGCTCGGAGGGGAGATCGTCGCGCAGCACGTCGAGCTGGATCGTATGACCGATGGACTGCACGGCGGCGAAGGGGATACGGCTCACGCCCTCATGGCGTTCCTTGCCGCGATGGACCAGCCGTCGGAGGGCCTGCATCCAGCGCCCGATGCGCTCGTCGCGCACCGTCCCGCCGATCAGCACCGTCGCCACGCGCGGTGGACGTCCATCCTGCAGCTCGAGCAGCAGCGTGTCGCATCGGCCGATGTTCTCCCGATGGCGATCCACGAGCTGGGCATCGAGCACGTCGTGGCGCAGGTCGAGTCCGTCGTGCATCAGGCCCCTCCAAACCAGCGCAGCGGCATGGCGGCGACGAACAGCACGACCGACATCAGCGCGACGAGAACGAGCGCGACGTTGCTCGGCCAGCCATTGGAGTGACTGGTCATCACGCGCCGGTCGTTCATGAGCACGAGCAAGGGAACCACGGTGACGGGGAGGCTGGCCGCCGAGACGACCATCGAGATGTTGGTGAGCTTCAGTGGATCGGCACCGATGGCGATGGGAATCGCCGCCAGCGCGATCAGCACGGTGTAGGTGACGGCGAACCGGGCGTCCTTCGCCGGCCGCATGTTCTCGCTCCACGGCCAGCCGAGTCCCTGCGCCACGAGGTACGCGCCGGCGAGCGCGATCTCCACCGTGGCGCCGAAGCAGGTGATGCACAGCGTGATGAGGAAGAGCGCAAACCCACCGCGACCGAGAGGGGAGGCGAGGACGAGCGAGATCTGCTCGTATGCGTCGGCCTTCAGGCTTCGCGGCATGAACACCATGGCCGAGCAGAGCAGCACCATGAGCGCCAGGCCGCCGCCGAACAGGTTCCCGAGGCCCGCCGTGAGCCGGTTCACGTTCAGGTACTTCACGCTCCAGCCATCTTCCAGCGCGCCGGCGGAATAGAAGAGGAAGAGGTACGGGCTGATGGATGCACCGAGGATGCTGACGGCGATGTACCAGTAGCTGGCCTTGTCGTGCTCCGGCAGGCTCGGGACGAGGCCCGCGCCGACGGCGCCCCAGTCGGGCTTCAGCACGAGCGCGGCGACGAGGAAGACGACCGAGGTGAGGCCGAGGGTGGCCGTGCCATTCTCCACCAGCTTGAACGTGCCGCGCCACAGCAGGAGCCAGCCGACGAAGGCGACAGGAATCGCCCACCAGCGAAATGCGACGCCGGTGGCCATCTGGAGCCCGATCGCGACGCCGCCGATCTCCGAGACGAGCACCAGGAAGCTCGGCACGAGCACGGCGACGAGCGGGATGACGAAGAAGCGAATCCCCATGTGCTCACGCAGCAGGTCCACGTAGCTGCGGCCGCTCACGGCGGCGAGCCTGCCCGTCATCTCCATCAGGAGGGCCAGCGAGATGGTGCCGAGGGCGAGCGCCCACGCCAGCTGGAAGCCGAACGCTGCGCCGGCCTGGATGCTGGTGGCGATGGACCCCACCTCGAGGAAGCCGCCCATGCTCGTCACGACACCGAGCGCCACCTCGCCCCACTTCTTCATCGCACCACCTGCCGGAGCCTCATGATCCCCTGCTGGAGCGAATCGAGCAGTCGACGTGCGGCAACCCGCTCCGAGTCCGACGTGGCCAGCAAGGCGAGCTGCCCTTCCTCCTTCGCGTGCGTTTCCTCGGCCCGGTGGAGGAGCTGCAGGGTGACGGCGCGGTTTGTCGAGCCCACGCCTCGAAGCTCGGAGGCCAGCTTCGTTGTCGTCGTCCAGGATCGCACGCGGCCCATCTCCGACTTCACATCCTTCCGGGCGCAGGCGCACGGCGACAGGAGGAGCATGGCTGCGGTGACGAAGGCATGCGTCCGCCGGCCCCGTCGCCGGGTCCTTGCAGGAAGGATGGAGAGGGCGCTGAAGATCGGCACGACGGTACGGAGTGATGGTCCGGCGGGCTGGTGCGCAGGAAGCGTACCGAGCCGTGGTGCGACCGGCAGCCGGACCGAAGGTGTCGCCGCAGGGTCGAACACCTTGCGTGGCCCGGAGCCGCCGCGCTTCTTCACGATGGACAGGTCATGGAGGCACGTGTTGTCGAAGTACCCTGAAACCCTTGGCGCACTCAAGCACTCGCCGTACGGCGCACCCGACCGCGCCCTTCGCTCGGTGAAGGACGAGATGCGCCAGAACCTCCTCGCCCGACTGGCCGCCGGCGGGCCGCTGTTCAGCGGCGTGATCGGCTACGAGGAGACGGTGATGCCGCAGATCATCAACGCCCTCCTCTCGCGGCACAACTTCATCCTCCTCGGCCTGCGCGGACAGGCGAAGTCGCGCATCCTGCGCTCGCTCGTCACCCTGCTCGACGACGCGCTCCCCGTGGTGTCGGGGAGCGAGGTGAACGACAATCCGTTCGCGCCCATCTCGCGCTACGCGCGCAACCTCCTGGAGGAAGCGGGGGAGGACACGCCGATCGCGTGGGTGGACCGCGACTCCCGCTACGTGGAGAAGCTGGCGACGCCGGACGT
>CAMLIU010000275.1 GCA_946479995.1 uncultured Gemmatimonadota bacterium
TCAGCGTGGACTTGCCGGCGCCGTTCTCGCCGACGAGGGCGTGGATCTCGCCGACCGCGACGTCGAGGGACGCATCGCGGTTGGCGAGCACGGGACCGAAGGACTTCACGATCCCGGTCATACGGATGGCTTCAGTCATTGCGTTCACCGAAGCGTGTCAGGCCACTCATCTGACTGGCTCCTCAGTCGAAGGGGAGACGCATTCGACGGATACCAGCACGGATGAGACGAAGAAGGCCTTCTCGCGCCGGATACTGTCCCGGGGTCGTTCCAAAAAGAAAACCTCTGTTGGGTGCAGGGCTGTCCCTCGGTGCGCCGATCGATCCGTCTCATCGGTGCAGGTATCAGTAGCATGCGTACACCCTTCGTCAGAGGAGCCGGCCACGCGAAGAGAGCTCATCTCGCGCTTGGCACGCTGATCTTCCCGCTGATGATCTGCCCCTTCAGCTCCTCCACCCGCGTCCGCACCGAATCCGGGATCAGCTTCGCGTTGTTCGCGTCGTACACGTACCCCACGCCACCCTCGGCGAGGCCGTACTCGTAGATCCCGCCGCGGAAGCGTCCTTCCTTCACGCGCTTGATCGTGTCGTACACCGCGTTGTCCACTCCCTTCACCATCGACGTCAGCACGTAGCCCGGCGCTTCATTGTACTGGTCGGCGTCCACGCCGATGGCGAGCTTCCCCGTCTGGCGCGCCGCCTCGAACACGCCGAGCCCCGTGGAGCCCGACGCGTGGAAGATCACGTCGGCGCCCTGCTGGTACTGGCTGAGGGCGATCTCCTTCCCCTTGCCCGGGTTGCGGAACGCCTCCGGCGTCACCCCCGCGTACTGCGAGAACACCGTGCAGCTCGGGCACACCTTCTTCACGCCGGCCTTGTAGCCCACCTCGAACTTCTCGATCAGCGGCGACACCATGCCGCCCACGAAGCCCACCTTGCCCGTCCTGCTCACCAGCGCGGCGAGCGCGCCCACCAGGTAGGAGCCCTGTTCCTCGCGGAACTTGAGCGCCGCCAGGTTCGGCGGGGGCGGGATCACCTTCCCCGTGGAGTCGGTGGCGACGGAGAAGTCCACGCCGGCGAAGTCCGTCTTCGGGTATTCCTTCGCCAGCTGCGTCAGGTCGTCGGTGAAGATGAAGCCGATGCCGACCACGAGGTCCATCCCTTCGGCGGCCAGCAGGCGCAGCCCGGCCTCGCGGTCGGAGCCCTCGCCCGGCTCGATGAACCGCACGTGCACGCCCAGCTCCTTCTCGGCGCGCTCGGCGCCCAGGTAGGCGCCGTCGTTGAACGACTTGTCGCCGCGGCCGCCGAGGTCGAACACGATGCCCACGTTGATCGTGTCCCCCTGGGGAGGGGCGGCGGCGCCGGAGGGGTGGACGAAGAGGAGCGCCACGTGGACGGCGAGCAGGACCGCCACGAAGATGAGCAGCTTGCGCATGGTGCGGAAAAGTCGTGCGTCGCGCGGAGTGGGGCAAGGCGCGCCCGACGACACCACCGGAGCGCGTGCCGGCTGTAGCTTTCCCTCATGCCCGAGCGTCTCCACACCCGCTACCTCGTGGTCGGCAGCGGCGTTGCCGGCCTGCACACCGCCTGGCGCGCGTCGCAGCATGGTGAGGTGCTGCTCCTGACCAAGCGGTCGCTGTTCGACAGCGCCACCGCCTACGCCCAGGGAGGGATCGCCGCCGCGCTCGGCGCCGGCGACTCGCCGAAGCTCCACCGCCAGGACACCCTCGCTGCCGGCGCCGCCCTGTGCGACGCCGCCGCCGTACAGGTGCTGGTGGAGGAAGGGCCGGCGCGGGTGCGCGAGCTCCAGACCGCCGGCGCGCAGTTCGACCTCGATCCGCGCGGCGAGCTCCTCCTCGGCCGCGAGGCCGCGCACTCCACCAACCGCATCGTCCACGCGCACGGCGACCAGACGGGGGCGGAGGTGGCGCGCACCCTCATCGCGCGCGTGAAGAAGAGCCCGAAGATCCGCGTCCTCGAGCACACGCGCGTGCTCGACCTCATCGTGTCGCGCGGCGCGTGCGTGGGCGTGCGGGCGAGCGTGAAGGGGAAGGCGGTGGACATCCTCGCCGAAGGCACCGTGCTCGCCACCGGCGGGTGCGGGCAGGTGTACCGCTACACCACCAACCCCGTCGTCGCCACCGGCGACGGCTTCGCCATCGCCCACCGCGCCGGCGTGACGCTGGCCGACATGGAGTTCGTGCAGTTCCATCCCACCGCGCTCGACACGCCGGAGAACCCGCTGGCGCTCATCAGCGAGGCGGTGCGCGGCGAAGGGGCGGTGCTGGTGAACGAGAAGGGCGAGCGGTTCATGGTCGGCGTGCACAAGCTCGCCGAGCTCGCGCCGCGGGACGTGGTGGCGCGGGCGATCTTCCGCGAGCAGAAGAAGCACCGCGTCTACCTCGACGCGCGGTCGCTCAGGCGCACCTTCACGAAGCGCTTTCCCGGCATCTACGCCATCTGTTCGGCGCGCGGGATAGATCCGCGAAAGGACCTCATTCCCGTGACCCCCGCCGCGCACTACATGATGGGCGGCATCGTCACCGACCTGAACGGGCGCTCGAACCTGCCGAGGTTGTACGCGGTGGGTGAGACGTCACGCACCGGCGTGCACGGCGCCAACCGGCTCGCGTCGAACTCGCTGCTGGAAGGGCTGGTGTTTGCCGAGCGGGTGGCGCGCGACCTCGCCGGGGTGGCGCCGCTGAAGCAGCGCGTGGGGCATCCGTCGTGGACGGTGCCCGTGCTGGTGGACCGCGGCGCCGCGCAGGTGGCGGCCGATCGCGTGCGCGAGCTGATGTGGACGAACGCCGGGATCGCGCGCACGGCGCGCGGGCTGCGGGCCGCGTCGAAGGAGCTGGTGGAGATCGAGTCGCGGCTGCCGGAGGGGGCGACGGAGGAGCAGAACCTCGTGCAGACGGCGCGGCTGATCGTCGAGGCGGCGCTCAAGCGGCGGGAGTCTCGCGGGGGGCATTACCGGTCGGACTTTCCGCGCGCGCGGGCCGACTGGCGGGGAAGGCACATCGAGCTGTGATGGGCGAACTGCAACGGCGAGTACGCGGGTATCCTCGGTACCGTGTACCCGGATTGGCATACTGCCTTCAGGAATGCACCGATGGCTCTCTGCGGCGACTGCCGCTGACCGTCGCCGCGCGTGCTGCTGCTCCTGCGACTCGGCGGCGAGTTGCTGCGCCTGCGGCAGGGCTCCGCACGGCGCATCGCTCCATGCCATTGGAGAACGCAGATCGGCGCAGATCAACGGCATGATCAGCGCAGATATTTTCGTGTAGCAGAAGGCTCCCCGCACTCAGTAGCCTCCGGAGGCCGTTCCCAAAAGGGAGAACCTTTGGCTGTAGAGGATGGACTCGGTGCGCCGATGCAATTCCGAGGCAGGAATCTGCGTCTGATCAGGCTGTTGAAGATCTGCGGTGATCTGCGTTTCCAGGGACGGGGAGCTTTCACCGTGAGGAGCCCTGCCGCCGGCGCAGCAACTCGCCACGGAGCCGTACGCGGAAGAGGAGCCCTGCCGCAGACGGAGTACAGCGACGAGCTCCGGCGAGTCCTCAGCCGATGTCCTTCGCGTACACACCCTTGTACTTGCTGACCGCCGAACGCTCGCGATCCAGCTCGGGGATGTGCCGTGGCAGGTAGCCGCGGCGACGAAAGAACTCCTCGTTGTTGCTCACGGCGAACAGGGTGTGATAGCCGCGCACCTTGGCCAGCCGCTCCAGCGCGGCGACCAGCGCGACACCCACGCCGCGCCCCTGCGCCTCCGGCACCACCGCCAGCGACCGGATCTCCGCGAGGCTGGGCGCGT
>CAMLIU010000276.1 GCA_946479995.1 uncultured Gemmatimonadota bacterium
GGCCCGTCCCACATGTGCACGATCCGGACTCGCGTCAGTCCCGCCATCTCCTCGAACGTCCACTCCACCTCCATCCCTCGCGTCACTCCCGCCACGTGACTGTAGCGGATGCTCGGCGAGCGCGGCCCGCCGGGCGCGTTCACCGCCATGCGCGACTGCCACCAGGTGGGCCACTGTACGACGCCGAATGGGCGGTTGGCGCTCATGTCCACCACGCCGCCGCCATCGGCCCGGCGGTCAACGAACCGTACGTAGCGGTAGTGCGGCAGCAGCGCCGGCCACCGCTCGACGTCCGCCGCGAGATGGAAGATCCGGCTCAGGGGCGCGTTCACCATCCGCTCGTCCACCGTCCGCATCTCGGCGGACGCGGGCATGGGCCCCAGCTCGAGTGGAATCCCTGCGCTCATCTGTCCGTCCTCCAGGTTGCGGTGATGCGGAATCCGGGGTGCCGGCGGACATCGGGCGCTCTGCCCGCGGCATCACGCACGTGTCGAGCCAGTTCCCCGACGGTGAAGCCGCGCAGCACGGAGGTGAAACCGTCGTGGCGGCTGACCGGATGGAAGCCGAGGGGCCAGCTCACCACCCAGAACCCCAGCGCTGCCACCCAGCTCCGGCGAAGGTCACTGACCACCACGAATCGGCGCGCCACACGTTGCAGTTCCCGCAGCACGTCCGGGATCTCCTCGTCGGGGAAATGATGCAGCACCTGCGAGCAGGTCACCACGTCCACGCTCGCGTCGGAGAAGGGAAGCCGGCGCGCGTCGGCACAGGCGCCCGCGTCCACCCGCGCGCGCGAGGCGTGCAGCAGCGACTCGGCCTCGTCCACGGCGAAGGTGGTGAGAGTCACGCCGGCTCGCCGCGATCGTTCAGCGGAGCGGGCGGGGATGTCGGCGAGTCCCGTCCCGACGTCGAGCAGGGTCGCGCGATCGCCGAGTGCCGGGAGGATGCGCGAGAGCTCGGCGAGCACGGCGTGCGTCCCGCCGAGCAGGGTGTTGGCACGCCGCACGTCGCGGAGCGAGCGCTCCCGCAGCTCGGGAGCCGTGTCCGGGTTGTCGAGGTGCTCGAAGCCGCGCCGGCGACGGGGCACGAGCATGCGCGGTCAGCGCTCGAGCTGGGCGTAGCCGCCCCGATAGTAGAGCAGGGGACGCGCGGCGCGCGTGGACGCACGCTCCACTTCACCGATGAAGAGGGTGTGGTCGCCGGCGGGGTGACTGGCGTACGTGCGGCACTCCAGGTGAGCGAGCGCGTCGTCCAGCAGCACCACCCCGTTCTCTCCACGCGAGAAGCCGATTCCCTCGAAGCGGTGCATGGACTCCACGGTGGAGAAGCGTCGCGACAGCGCCTCCTGGTCGGCGGCGAGGATGCTCACGCCGAAGAACTCCGACGCGGCGATCACCGGATACACCGAGGCGGACTGGTCCACGCACACCTGGATGAGCGGCGGGTGCAGGCTCACCGAGCAGAAGGCGCTCACCGTGAGGCCGGCGTCGCGGCCGTCGCCGTCGCGCGTCGTGACGACGGTGATGCCGGAGGCGAAGCGGCCGAGCACGCTGCGAAAGGTGTCTGGATCGAGCGTCATGCGTCGTGGCTGGTTTCGGGACGTCGCGGTCCCGGATGGCGAAAGAGATTCAGCAGGTAGCCGGGGCGCAACACCTCGCGCGCGGGCACGAAGTCCCCCGTCACGCCGACGAGCAGGTCGGCCATCTCCTTCCGCGCCTCGAGCACGCGCGCGAAGTAGTTGATGGCCGGCGCGAAGCCGATGGCGGAGCCGATGAGCCGCTCCACTGTCCACTTGTCGCGGAACTCGGCGACCCGCGCCCGGTCGTAGTCACGCATCGCATCGTCCGCGTCGCGATGCGACGTGGCGTCCAGCGCCCGGAGGGCGAAGGGGGCGAGCAGCTCGCCCCCGCGCAGCGCAGCGTAGATCCCCTCGCCGGTGAACGGGTCGAAGAAATCCGCCGCGTCGCCCACGAGTGCGGCACCCGGTGACCACGCGCGGCGTGCATGCGACGCGAAGGGCCCGGTGGCCATCACCGGCGACACGCGGCGCGCCGAGACAACGCGCGGTGCGAGCTGCGGCCGCTCGCACAGCCAGCGCTCGTAGAAGGCGGTGCGATCGGCGCTCACCTCGCGCGCCGCACGCGCAGGGACGACCATCGCCACATTGGTGAGCCCGTGGTCCACGGCGGCGAGTCCCACGTAGCCAACGCCGCGTTCCACGTGCATCTCGCCCCACGCGCCCACGTTACCGAAGTTCTCGTAGTGGGCCACCAGCGCGAGCCGGCGCGGCCAGCGGCGATACCGGGTGAGGCCGAGCCGACGCGCGACGACGGAGCGCAGGCCATCGGCACCGACGACGAGCGACGCACCCAGCGTGCGCGCGGCGCCGTCCTCGCCCAGCATCTGCACGCCGGTCACGCGACCGTCGGCGCTCCGGACCAGGCCGGTCACGCGCACCTGCTCGCGCACGCTGGCACCGGCGCGGCGTGCGACATCGAGCAGGATGGGATCGAGGAGGGTCCGGCGGAGCGCGAGCCCGCGGTCGCGGAAGGCGGGGAAGCCATGAGGCGCGGCGAAGTCGCCACGGATGAGCGCGCCGTTCGGCGCGCGCACCACCATGCCGGCGAGCTGCGCCGCGCCGGCCGCTTCCACCGCGTCGAGCGCGCCCATGTCGTGCAGCAGCCGCGATGCCTGCGGGCTCAGGTACTCGGCGCACGGCTTGGCGCGCGGGAAGCGCGCGCGATCGAGCAGGAGAACGCGGGCGCCAGCGCGGGCGAGGGCGAACGCCGTGGAGGAGCCGGCGGGTCCACCCCCGACGACGATCACGTCGTGCTCCGCCCGTGCTCCCGGTGTGCGCATCATCGAAGGCTAGGCGACGGCCAGCGTGGCGGCCACCGCCGCGCCGACAATGGTGGCGCACAGGTTCACGAGATCGTTGTCCAGCCGGGCGATGCCGCCGGCCTGCTCCGTGACGGTGCCGCAGTCGTGGACGCGACGCTCGGTGGCGACTTTGCAGCGCGGACAACAGCGCCGCTCCTGCGCGAGCGCGCCGAGCAGGGAGTCGGCGAGTGCGCCGGCGACCCCGCCGATCGCGACTGCCGCGACGTGCGGCGTGAGCCGCATGCCGAGCGAGGCGAAGGCGACGAGCAACGCCCCGCCGATCATGGCGAGCGAGCCGGCGACGGTGACGCCGCCGGAGGTACCGGGCGGGACGATGTGCCACTGCGTGATGGATCTCGGCTCGCCGCCAACGAGGGTGCCCACCTCCGTGGCGAGCGTGTCGGAGGCCGAGGCGGCGAGGGCGCCGGCGGCGGCAGCGGCGAGCAGGACGGCATTCGTCGCCGACGCGTGCGCGGAGAGAAAGGCCGCGAAGGCGAACACGAGTCCGTTGGCCAGCACCTGGACGGCGTCGCGGCCACCCGCCTTGGCCACGACGCTCCCCGTTCGCCGTTCCTTGGTGCCGGCGCCGAGCTTCGAGAAGACGACGGCGACGATGAAGTAGAGGATGAGCAGCGCCGCCCACCCCCAGCCGGCGAGAACGCACAATGCCCCGATCACCGCGGCCGCCGCCGCCCCCGACAGCGTCAGCGAGCCGACGGCGAGCGCGAGGGCGGCGATGGGGATGGCGACGACGAGGGCGAGGAGCATGCACGAACGTAACGCGAAGCGGGACGCACATTGGAGCGGCCAGCGGTCCGGGACCGGCTGCAAAGTGCCGATACCCGGTACTCGCAGTTGTAGTCACCCCCCTCGAAGCGCTACCTTCCTTCTCTGCCTCTCATAAC
>CAMLIU010000277.1 GCA_946479995.1 uncultured Gemmatimonadota bacterium
CGCAGCGTGATGTTCTCCACCGTGCCTTCCGCGGTGCCGATGCGCACGACGTCGCCGAGGGCGAACTGGTGCTCGAGCTGAAGGAAGAAGCCGGTGACGTAGTCGCGGACGAGGCTCTGCGAGCCGAACGAGATCGCGAGGCCGACCACGCCGGCGGAGGCGAGCAGGGGCGAGATGTTGAAGTCGAGCTGGTTCAGGACCATCAGCGTGCCGACGACTACCAGCACGGCGCGTCCGACGTTGCGCACCAGCTTCGCCGCCGTGCGCGCGCGCTGCTCGCGTGCCGATCGCATGCCGGGGGTCGCATCATCGCCCCAGTGCTCGATGCGGTTCGACACGAACCGGATGAACAGCCAGGCGGCGAAGATGGAGATCAGCACGCCGCCAAGGTCGAATCCCTTGTCGAGCGCGTAGTCCACGCCGTTCTGCCGCCACTCCGCCAGCGTGTGCGGGCGCGCGACGTCGGCCGGTCGGGGGATCCTCACCTGGGGGAGCACGCTCTGTGACATCGCGGGCAAGCTAGGCGCCCGGGCTCGCGATGGTCAACGGAGGGGAGTGCTTCGCTCGGCGACCCGGCGGGCGGGCTGGAAGGTGGTGGCGTGCAGGCGACCGTCGCGGAGCAGGTACAGCCGATCCACCCGGGCCGGGAGCGCATCGGGATGCCGGGCGACGATGAGGGAGGTCGGCAAGTCGGCCGGTCGGGGCGGCGGCTCCGGGAGTCCCGACGTCGCGACCACCGGATGGTCGATGATCTCCAGTGCTCCCAACACCTCGATCGCCCCCGCCGTGGGCACCCGCAGGCCGCGGATGCACTGGACGAGGGTGGTCTTCCCCGAGCCGGGCGCCCCGACGATGGCCACGCGCTCCCCCTTCTGCACCGTGAGCGAAAGGCCGCGCAGGACCCATGCGCGTGCCGAGCATCGGCGCACGCCGACGGCGTGGCACTTCCAGAGGGACACGATGCGAAGCGCGGGGGGCATGCGCCAACCTGGCGCCGCCTCCCCGCGTTCCTGTCACCGTCCTGCCGCCGACCGGACGGAAATCGTGCGTCAGCGCGCGCGTGTCTGGTGGAACCTGGCGATCGCGTCGGCCACCGGTGCCGGGTCGTAGCGCACCACGTCGGTGGTGGGCAGCCCGGTCTCGCGCTGCACCTGCTCGATGGTGCGACGCGCGGTGTCGTCGTCCAGGTCGTAGGTGTTCAGGGCGACGGCGATCACCGGCGCCGGCCGCAGCGGCGCGGCAACGGTCTCACTGAGCCGGATGAAGTCCGGGAGCGGCGGGATCTTCACCCAGTCGCAGCGATTGATGGCCTTCCGCGACGGCTGCGCGCACATCACCTGCGCGTGCGGCAGGGAGCCGTGAAGGAGGCCGTACGTGACCCCCGAGTAGCTCGGATGGATGATGGACCCCTGCCCTTCCACGAGCACGAGGTCCGAGTCCGCGGCGCAATCCAGCACGAGCTTCTCGGCGGCGCCGGAGATGAAGTCCGCGACCACGGCGTCCACGCTGATGCCGCGGCCCTCGATGAGGATGCCCGTCTGGCCCGTGGCGGCGAAGCTGGTGCGGATCCCCTTGTCGCGCAGCGCGCCGAGGAGCTGCAGCTGCGTCGTCATCTTGCCGATGTTGCAGTCGGTGCCGACGGTGAGCACCACCGTGGCGTCCACGCTGCGCACGCGGCCGTTGGCGACGGCAATCTTCGCCGGCGGGCGACGGAGGTCATGGATGGTGACGTCGTGCTTGCGCGCCGCTTCCGCGAGCTCGGGGATGTCGCCGAGGAAGCTGTGCAGGCCGCTCCAGATCTCCAGCTTGTTCTCGATGGCGCGCCGCACGAGCTGCACCCACTCCGCGGGGATCTGCCCGCCCGGGGGTGCGATGCCGATGAGCAGGGCATTCGGGCTGCGGGCGAGCCCGTCGTCGAGCGTGGCGACGACGGGGATGTCGCCGCCGAAGCCGAGGATCTGCTGCGACGTCCTGCCGGCGTGGCGTGAATCAATGACGCCAACGACGTGATCGGGAGTGTACCGGATGCACGCGTTGGCGGTCTTCGAGGTCTCGGGGCCGAAGAGGCCGTCGGCCAGGATGAGATAGCGCGGCGAGCGCGACATGCGTTGTGTTCGGGAGACGGTCGAGGAAGGTTGGAGCGACAGCGTTCGCGCGAAATCTACACGGGCGCGGCGATGGTGCGACGTTCCAGCGCCGACACGACGTCCACGTAGCTGCGTGGAACGATGACGCCCCCTTCCGAGGCGGGCAGGCGCAGGCGGAGCGGGCGCTCGCGCGTGGTGCGGCGGAAGCCACGTCCTTCATAGATGCGCGACAGGAGGATGCGGCGCACGACGACCATCAGCACCGCCAGGCCGGGGACGGCGACCAGCAGTCCCAGTGGCCCGAGCAGCTTGCCGATGATGAGCACGAACACGATGGTGAGCACCGGCGGCAGGTCCACCTGCTTCGACATGATGTAGGGCGACACGAAGTTGCCCTCCACCAGGTGGACGAAGATGCCGAGGGCGATGACCCAGAGGGCGCGCGTGCCGCCGTTCGGGCCCGTGAGCACGAACAGCGCGGGCAGCGTGGTGGCGAGGAGCGTCCCGAAGAAGGGGACGATGGTCGCGAGCCCGGTGAACACCCCGAAGGTCACGTAGTACGGCACGCCGAGGACGTAGAGCCCGATGGCGGTGAGCGTGCCGAGGAAGGTCATCGTGAGCAGGAGGCCCACGATGTAGGCACGCAGGGAGTCGGCGCAGTCACCCAGCACGTCGCGCACGAGGTCGCGATGGATGGGGGGGAAGAGCGCGATGAGCCACTCGCGGTACAGCGCGGGATGCAGGGCCAGATAGATGCCCATGACGAGCACCGAGAAGATGCTCACCAGCACCTCCACGATGCCAAGGACCTTGGGCACCACGTTGCCGAACTGGTCGGCGACCTGGTTGTAGACGGCGAAGAGCAGCTTGTGCTGGCCGGGCGGATACACCGACCGGAGCGCCGGCACCCGCTCCGCCAGGCGATCGATGGCTGCTTCCCACCCGCTGATGTAGTCGGGGAGGACCTTCACCAGCTCCTGCGTCTGGGCGAGCAGGGGCGGGACGAGGATCCACAGGAGGAGCGCGACGCCGCCGAAGAGAATGAGGAGGGCGACGAGGAAGGACAGCCGTTCCGGAACGCGCGCGCGTCGGTGCAGCACACCGGCCAGCGAGCCGAGGACGAGCGAGAGCAGGATGCCGAGGAAGAGGAGGAGGAAGACCTCGGCGACGCGACCGGCAAGCCAGAGCAGCAGGACGGTGAAGACGACGGCGGTCAGGAGGGGGCCGAACTTGAAACCTCGGACCGCCTGTCCGTTCACTGCTTGTCCTCTTCCCCGGAGTGCTCGATCTCGGCGTGCACGGTCTCGTCGTTCCGCTGGCCGGAGTTCAGCGCCTTGTTCTGCGCCGCACTCGGCGGTGGCAGGATTCCCATCTTCTGCTTGAGGGCGAGGAGCTGGTTGTCCACCGACGCCGTGGCGGCGCCCTTCTCGAGCTGCTTGAAGTCGCGCTGCAGCGTGTCGCCGGTGAACTCCTCCTCGATCTCCGCGTGGGCGCGAATCTGCCGCTCGTTGGTCTCGATGCGCTCTTCCATCCGCGCGAACGCCTCGAACGCGCTCTTCTCGGAGAGCGACGACATGGTCTCGGCGATGCGCTGCTGGGCCTGCGCGCGGCGCTGGCGGGCGATGAGGAGGTTCTTCTTGCGCTTGGCCTCCTCGATCTTGTCGTTCAGGTCGCGCAGCGAGTTCTTGAGCTTCT
>CAMLIU010000278.1 GCA_946479995.1 uncultured Gemmatimonadota bacterium
GGTATCCCTCGAGCGTGGGCGTCGGGATGTCGAGCAGGTGCAGGAGCGCCGTGTCGCGCACGGCGGCGCGCACCGAATCGACGGGTTCGTCGAGCACCCGTGCGAGCTGCGGCACGATCTGGTTCAGCGACCACCCTTCTGGGATCGTGATGCCGTGCTCGATTCCCTTGCCCCCGCGCAGGTCGTCCAGCACCCGCCCCCACGAGATCGGACGCTTGAACAGGTAGGTGCCGGCGCGGATCGACCGGTCGCCACGCCGCAACAGCGCATACAGGCGGAACGCGGTCGCGTTCTGGATCACCCCATGGCGCTCCAGCGAGTCCGCCGCCACGCGCAGCGTCGCGCCACGGGGGACGATGACCCGCACCTCGCCCGAGCCGGTTCCACGGTACCAGACCGCGAGCACGCCGGCGGCGAGCACCATGAGCAGCGCGACGACGAGCCCACGCCGTCGTCCTCGCCCCCGGCCTCGCCCCTTACTCCTCGGCCGCGGCGTCATCGTCCGTCGTGCCAGGTTCGACCGTCGGCAACACCGACATGCGCATCGCCTGCTGCAGCAGCACCGCCGCGGCGAGAGCGTCCACGTCGCCCTTCCGATCGCGCGTGGCGCCACCCGCCTCGCGCACGCCGCGCAGCGCGACGGCCGTGGTGTAGCGCTCGTCCACGAGTGCGACCGGCAGCGAGGTGCGACGCGCCAGCTCGCGCGCCACGCGACGGCATTCCAGCGACCGCGGCGTATCGTTCCCCTCGCCGTCCAGGGGGAGGCCCATCACCACGCCGCGGGCCTCCAGCGCTTCGCTCCGGCGCACCAGCTCGGCCACCGGCGCGCGCTTGCCGGCACGGCGCACGATCACGCCGGCAGGGCTCGCGATGATCCCCCCCGGGTCGCTGATCGCGAGGCCGATGCGTCGCTCGCCCCAGTCGATCGCCATCCAGCGGCCGCGGTCCGAGGGCATCAGGCCGCTCATCTCACCCTTCGCGCATCTGCACGAAGAACTCGCGGTTGTTCTTCGACCGCGACATCTGCTTCAGCAGGAAGTCGATCGCTTCCGCCTCCGGCATGTCGGCGAGGAAGGTCCGCAGCAGCGTCACGCGGTTCAGCTCCTCCGGCGTGAACAGCAGCTCCTCCTTGCGCGTCCCCGACCGGTTGATGTCGATCGCCGGATAGATGCGACGCTCCGCGATCTCTCGCGCGAGCACGAGCTCCATGTTGCCCGTGCCCTTGAACTCCTCGAAGATCATCTCGTCGGCGCGCGAGCCTGTCTCGATCAGCGCCGTGGCGATGATCGTCAGCGAGCCTCCGCCATCGATGTTCCGCGCCGCGCCGAAGAACTTCTTCGGCTTCTCCATCGCCTTCGCGTCGAGTCCCCCCGACATGATCTTGCCGCCGCTCGGGATCACCGTGTTGTGCGCGCGGCCAAGGCGCGTGATCGAGTCGAGAAGGATGACCACGTCCTTTCCCGATTCCACGAGGCGCTTCGCCTTCTCGATCACCATGTCCGCCACCTGCACGTGGCGCGTGGCATCCTCGTCGAAGGTGGAGCTGATCACCTCGCCGCGCACCTCGCGCTGCATGTCCGTCACCTCTTCCGGCCGCTCGTCGATCAGCAGCACGATGAGCGTGACTTCCGGATGGTTCTCCGTGATCGCGTTGGCGATCTTCTGCAGGAGGATCGTCTTGCCCGCGCGCGGCGGGGCGACGATGAGCCCGCGCTGGCCCTTGCCGATCGGCGCGATGAGATCCATCACGCGCATGCTCAGGTCGCCGTCCTTCGTCTCCAGCCGCAGTCGCCCGTCGGGATACCGCGGCCGCAGGTTGTCGAAGGCGATGCGCGCCTTGGCCGCCTCGGGCTCACCGCCGTTCACCGTCTCCACCTTCAGCAGCGCGAGGTAGCGCTCCCATTCCTTCGGCGGCCGCACCTGGCCCGACACGGTGTCTCCGGTGCGCAGATCGAACCGCTTGATCTGCGACGGTGACACGTAGATGTCGTCGGGGCTGTACAGGTAGTTCCAGTCCTGGCTGCGGAGGAAGCCGTAGCCCTCGGGAAGCACCTCGAGCACCCCCTCCCCCACCAGCGTCTCCGATCCGTCCAGCAGCTTCTGCTCGATGCGGAAGATGAGGTCCTGCCGGCCGAGCGCCTCGTGCGCAGGCACGGCGAGCCCGTCCGCCATGTCATGCAGCTCTGGCATCGACTTGCGCTTCAGCTCAGCGATGTTCACGGGGCGAACGAGCGCGGAAGGAAGGGGAGGGAGCGGAGGGGGAGGGCAGGGGCCGCGATGAGAAGGCGGGAATCGCTGGAGCGGCGACGCGAGCGCCGGAGCGACGCCGTCGTCGATCGGCCCGCGGCGAAGGAGGCGGCGGGTGGCCCGTGCGGCATGGGAAGCTAGGAGCGGCCCGTAGGGGGGTCAAGTGCGGCAAACGCCCTCAGAATGACGCGGACAGGTATCGGAGGGGATGCTTCTTGATGTCGGCGAAGAGCAGCGTCATCTGGTTCTGCGCCGCGGCAAGCTGCAGCGTGATCGCGCTGTCGCGCGCGAACCGCCCGATGGTGCCGTCCGGGGAATCGAGCTGGGCACGCAGCTGGGTCAGCTCCTCCCGGATCGCTCCGACCTCCATCAGCAGCGTGCTGTCGCGGCGGAAGCGTCCCAACGACGTGTTGGGTGACGACAGCAGCAGTTTCACGGAGTCGGCTCGCGCCATCACCTGCCTGGCTCGCCCGGCCAGGTCTCCGCTCATCACCCTCCCGGCAGTGCCGCCCCCGCCCAGTGAGCCGCGGAGCGTCTGCACGCGCACCTTCGCCTCCGACAGCTGGCTCATTCCAGTTCCGTTCATGAGCGCGCCCATCGTGCCGCGCGTGGCCTGCAGCTCCGCGCGCAGCACCTGCACGTTGCCCATGATTGCCGGAAGCTCCTTGGCTGCCGTCGACAGCTGCGCCGTCGCGCGGCTGAAATCCGGCGCCGATGCGATGCGGATGGTGTCGCCCGGCTGGATGGGCGCGCCCTTCGCCGTGCCGGGCGACAGGTAGATGACCGCCGGTCCGATGAAGCTCCCACCCGACCGGATCTGCCCCACCGCGTCCCGCCGCATCGCGTCGGCGTACCGGGACAGCACCTCCATCTCGATCGCCACGCGATGCAGCGTGTCCGCATTCCGTGGCGGACGGAAGGAGATGTCGGTGATCTTCCCGATCTTCTGTCCGCTGAGCCACACCTCCGATCCCTTCATCACACCGCTCGCGTCGCCAACGGTGGCGTACAGCGGGAAGGTGTCACCGTGGAGCGCCCCCACGCGCGAGAACCGGAGGATTGCCACGGCTGCCACGACGAGCACGACGCAGGCGATCAGGCCCCCGCGAACGTCCGACCAGGCTAGGCGACGCGGCATCCGGTGGGAGGTGGGAAGAGGTGGGGGATCAGCGCCTGAAGACCAGCGTGTTCGCGCCGGCGATGATGGTCAGGGTAGTGTCGTCGGTGAACGATCCGTTGATCGTGCCCGAGTTGCTCACCAGCGTCACATTCTCCCCGGTCCGCGTGTAGGTTCCCGGCGACTCGAGGGTCTGGACGGTGCTCACCCCGTCGCGCGTCGTCTGCAGGTGTCCGCGCTCCAGGTAGGTACCGCCTTCCTGGAAGGCGAAGCTGTCGTCGAGCAGCACCACCTTGCTGCTGGCGTCCGCGCTGATCAGGGCGGGGAGTGCGCCGCCGTTGAAGCTGTGCAGCGTGTATGTATCGCTGGCCGCGATGCGTGGCGCGAGGAAGTCGCCTCCCCCGCAGGCGCTGGCGA
>CAMLIU010000279.1 GCA_946479995.1 uncultured Gemmatimonadota bacterium
TGCCCGCCATCGATGGTGTAGGCCTCCACCTTTCCCACGTCGTGGAGCAGCGCGCCCGCCACCACGAGGTCCACGTTGGCGCCCATCGTCTTCGCCGTCTGCCGGGCGATGGACGTCACCTCGAACACGTGGAGGAGCAGCCCGCCCAGCTTCGCGTGGTGCCCGTTCACCGAACCCGGGGTCTTCTCGAACGCCAGGCGGAAGTTGTCGTCGGCGAAGAACAGGTCCACCACACGCCGGAGCGTGGGCGTCGTGATCTCGGCGCGGCGGCGGTCGATCCAGTCCCAGAGCTTCGTCGTGTCGCCGGCGATGCGCGGCAGGAAGGCGTGGAGGTCCACCTGCTCCACCGGCAGCACGCGCAACGGCCCGGTGAGCTGGATCTGACGCTTGCCGGTACGGGGATAGACGCCGATCTCGCCGATCGCCTGCACCACGCGCCCACGGTCAGCGCCATCCGCCCACCCGCGCTGGCTGGACCAGATGGGGGCGACGTCGATCTGCCCCGACGCGTTGCCCAGGCGCAGGATGACGAACGGATCGCCGTTGGTCTGGGTCTTCTCCACCCGGTCGAGGACGAGGAGCTCGTGCTGGACGCGCTCCCCGATGGTGAGTTGGCCGATGTCGAGCGGCTGCATGCACCAATGGTGCAGGATGAAGCGGCGGCGGGCAAGCGGAAATCACGCGCTGGCCATCGGCGCCGCGGCCTGCCATGTTTTGCCCCTGTGCGCACACCGCGTCGGCGCGCCCGGAATTTGCGCAACGCGACGCACGATTCGCGCAGCACCCACGATCACTTCCGGCGGAGGAGACGCAGCGATGGCAACGAAGAAGTCAGGCCGCGGCACGAAGCGGAGCGCTGGAAAGAAGAGCACGCGGCGCGGACCGGCGATCCGCAAGCGCTCCGGCGCAAAGAAGAGCGCCGCGAAGCGCGGCAGCACCGGCAAGAGCGCCACGAAGCGCGGTGGCGCAAAGCGCAGCAGCACGAAGAGCGCCGCGAAGCGCTCCTCGACGCGCAGCACGGCCAGGAAGAGCACCATGAAGCGCGGCAGCACCGCGAAGCGCGGCAGCACCGCGAAGCGGGGTGCATCACGCAGTGGTTCGTCGCGCGGGGGAACGTCGTCATCCGGCGCGGCGAAGAAGAGCAGCGCCCGTCGCGGCGGCGCCTCGCGGGTGAAGCGCGTGGCAGGCGGCGTGGTGGAGCAGGCGCAGCACGCCGTCGTCACTGGCTTCGAGGCGGTGAAGGGGCTGGGCGAGACCCTCGTCGACCGCGTCACCGGCTGACGCCCGGCTGCGTTCCTCGCGTGCCGCGCCGTCAGCCGGTGTGGCGCGCGAGGAAGTCCAGGGTGAGGTCGGCCACCGCGTCGCGGCAGTAGTCCACCGTGATCACGTGGCCGCACCCTTCCACCCACCGCCGCTCCACCGGTGCGCGCATCGCGGCAGTAGCCTGCTCGGCCAGTGCGCTCGGGATGCGGTTGTCTTCCCGTGAGTTCACGACCAGCGTCGGCACCACCACCTCGCGCAGCGCGGCGCGCCCCGCCGCCGCAGTCGCCACGAGCGCGCGCAGCGCGCGTGGGGAGAAGGTGCCGTAGGCATGGCTCGTGTCCCGCGCTTCCGGATCGTGCACCGACCGCTCCCCGCGCCCCGCCAGCTGAGGCAGCGCCAGGCCCCACAGCGGTGACAGCCGGGTGACCCACTGCACGTCGCTAGGGGGAGTGAGATACGGCGCCAGCAGGACCAGCACGCGCACGTCGCTCGACGCGGCCGCGAGCTGCGCCGCGATCGCGCCTCCCATGGAGAGGCCGACCACCCCTACCCACGCCGCCTTCGCGCGCACCACTTCCAGCGCCTCGTCGGCCGCAACACGGTAGCCTTTCGCACTCACGCGCGTGAAGGCGCGCGGGCTGCGACCGTGACCCGGCAGGAGGGGGGCATACACCGTGTAGCCGGCGGCATGGAGCCGCTCCCCCAGATAGCGAAGCGTCTGTGGCGTATCGCCGGAGCCGTGCAGGAGGAGGAGCCCGCGGCCGTTCGTGCCGTCCAGCAGGAACGACCCGGCGCCGATCACGATCCCCTGTGCATCGGCGGGATGACTGGCGCGATACGCACGCTCGATGCGGCGGCCGGCGAGCGTGCGCCACGCCGCGCCGGCGCCCGCCAGGAGCGCCGCGAACAGGAGAGGGATCATTCTTTCTGGATGGCCGGCGCGGGGCCGGCCGTCTATTGCACGGCGCTGGTGCTCGTCGCCACGTCGGCCAGTCCCGGCACGAGCAGCGAATCCTCCGTCGTGCCGCCCAGCCGCTCGAACAGGCTCGAAGTGGGCGTCACGTACAGCGTGCTGCCGATGCGCTCCACCAGCCCCTCGCCGGTGAGGCGGCCCAGCACGAGCGAAACCGACTCGCGCGTGGCGCCGACAAGCTCGCACAGCAGGCGATATCGCGCGCTGCACAGCTCGATGCGGCCATCGCTGCGGGTGAAGCTGTCATGGGACGCCATGCGGCGCAACGCCGCCACCAGCCGCTGCTCCACGGACAGCGTGGTGAGCTCGCGCAGCTTCTCCAGCAGCGCGGTGCGTTCGGCCATCACCTGGCCCACGACGGCCAGCGCATGCGTCGGCTGCTCGCGGATGAACGCCCGCAGCTTCGCGCTGCTGAGGAAGAGCGTGTCGGTCTCCTCGTCGGCCCGGGCGTCGGTGGCGTACACGCCGTTGGGCGACAGCCCTTCGGCTCCGAACGTCTCGCCCGGCGTGGCGACCCATGGCACGAATCCGCGGCCTGCACGCACGCGGCTGCGCAACACCACGCGGCCGCGCGCCACGACGAACACGCCGTCCGCGTTCGTGCCCCGCTCATAGATCTGGAAGCCGGACGGCCACGTCGCCTTCGCCGCGTAGTCCTGCAAGGCAAGCCGTTCAGCATGTGACAGGCGCGCGATTGTCGCGCCGATCCCCTCTTCTCTCTGCGCCACCGGTAATCTCCCGTGCTGCAACAGCTTCGCCGGTGCGCAATAGCCGTTCCTGCGGGTTCGCGCGCGGGCTCAGCAGCAGCACGGGAGCGGGCCGGTTCGCCGGCCCGGCCGTCGGGTGGGGACTAGGGAAGCGCGGCCCTCGCCGCCACGATGGCGCGCGTCGCCGCCTCGAAACGCTGCGCCAGGTCCGCGATCTCCTTCGTCGTCAGCTGCTCGTCGTTCGCGCGGATCGCCTCGTTCACCGACGGGAACACCATGTTCGCATAACCATTGTTCTCGTCGGCCACGTAGATCAGGTTGCGGAACCAGGGCCGCGTCCGAAGCCCCTCGGGCCGCGACAGCGCACGCTCCACCCCCAGCAACGCCGCGTTCACCGCGACCTGTCGCTCCCGCGGCAACGCACCCGATGCCAGGGCGCGATCGCGCGCCGCGGAGTACGCGCCGGCCTCCCGCTCCATGCCGCTGATCGCCGCGCGCAGCGCATCCGTGGACGCGTTCCACTTGTGGCTTGCGAGCTCGCGGTCGATGGCCGGCAGGTAGCGCTGCATCGTGTGCGCGAACTCCACGTAGTCGTACGGGATCACTTCCGCGTTCGCGAGCCGGAGGATCATCCCGGCGGCGATCCTCGCCGCGGCGGCGTGATAGACGAAGCCGGGATCGCCGAACTTGCTCATCCAGTTGAAGTCGTCGTACTGCGAGTGGTACACACCGCCCGGTCCCCCGAACCCCCACTCGGCGATGGGCATGCCGAGATGGTTGTAGAAGCCGGCGAAGTCGGAGCCGCCACCCGGGTCGCCCATGGCCGGCTCC
>CAMLIU010000280.1 GCA_946479995.1 uncultured Gemmatimonadota bacterium
AGGAACACGACGATGCCTTCGACAATCGACGATCGAAGCCGTCCGTCGAGCCTGCTCCATCCGTGCAAGTACCATCGCTCCACCGCCTCGAGCTGGTGCTTCCGCGCGGCCCACCCCGCGCCCTTCGGCTTCCGGACCTCGTACGTCACCTTACGGGCGTCGAGGAACGTCTCGAGTCCGGCCTCGTACGGGTGTGCCATGTGGTCCGCGTCTTCGCTGAACCAATGTGCCCAGGGTTTCTGAACGCAGTGCTCACGGTAGTCGACCTGCGGAATCACGATCACGTCCGGAGGCTCGGACAGGTCCGCCTTCAGGCGGCGGATGTCGCGATCGATCTGTTGATCGTCCAGGATATAGCGGTACACCTCGGAGAACGTCGTGTAGCCGTCGCTGATGCGCCGTAACAGGATGACGAACTTGAGCAAGTCGGTGTACGCCTGCTGCCAAAATGGTTCCTTGGACCGGCCAAACAGGTTGTTGAGAAGCGAGGCCACGGCATACGCCACGGCGTAGGGATCCAACTCGTTGTGCAGCGGGTTGTAGCAGACGCCGGTGTCGAGTCCGATCTCGACATAGTCGGTCTCGCGTCCCGTCCGGCGCAGGATCGACCGCACCTGAGCGCAGAAATCGCCCTTCACTTCCAGGACCAGACCACCGAGTTTGCGTGCCGGATCCGTCGCGCGCCAGCGCAGAAGTTGATCGACGTAGGGATACATGCACGCCGACGTCTTGCCGGTCCCGACGGCACCCAGGACCATCACGCCGGTGTAGAGGCCCCGCTGCGGGATGGTCAGCCACTCAGGACGCGCGGCCGGTCCGGGCGTGGCGTGATAGTGCGCTTCGCCGAGCACGAGCGACAAGGCTGACCGCTGCTCGGGTTGCGGGTAGGGCGGCAACGGCCGGACACGCGTGCGCGGTGCCCGACGATAGACGACGATCGCCATGAGTGACATCAGCAGCGACGCGGCGAAGTACGGCGTCGTGAACCAGAGCGTGCCGTAGCCGTACGTCAGGACGGCCAGGACTCCCGGTGCACGCTCCCCAATCAGTCCAAGGAACACGTCGTCTTGCGAAATCGGATACGCGCGAAGTCCCCACACGCCGGCGCCCGCCGACATCAGCAAGGCCACGAGAGTGCGCGCTTCGACGATCTTGCGCAGCATCGAACACCGGTCCGAGTTATCGCTCCACGAGGGCGCCGTGTTCGCCGGACGACGTCGCGGCAGCATGAGGTCGGCGAGAATCACCGTCCTTCCGGCGCGCCTGCTCCTGGTTACGCGTGACGAACGATCCCTGATGTGACGCGCGCCACTTCACGAACTCCTTGTCGCGAGCGAGCACGGTATCAATCACTTGGTTCAGGACGTACTCGGTCGATTCACCCAGGAAGTGCGCGTACGCGTACAGGGTCTCGTTGTTCTCGCGATCGAGCCGCGTCCGATGTTTCACGAGCTGTTTGCCGCGCGTCCGCGGCTTGATCAGTGGCATGGCGTCCTCCGGTCAGGAAAGAAGTGTGACGACGGGTGCTCATTTCGGGGCGCTGTGCGCGCCGAGCGAGCGGCCCATTTCCGGACCATGCACCGTGTCGTGTCGACGACGTGCGCGCGGACCGGGTTGTCCGGATGACTGAGGCACGCAGCCGGGGCGTGAGCGACCCCCTTCGGACCGGTCTTCGGGCGAACTCGGGGGCAGCCGAAGCGGGGTCGCTCACGCCCCGGCTGCCTCCAACTGGCTGCTCGCCGACATCCGGCTGCTTCTCGCGCGGCAAACAGCGCCGCGCGGTCACGATGATGCAACAGGCCCGCTATCAGCGACATACAGGCGCGCCGATCTTCCCGTGCCGTCAGTCCCGCCTTCCGGGACCACCACGCGACGACACCCAGAGGGGGAACGGTGCTCCCGCGTTTCGGTTCCCCCACCCCGTTCCCCCCTTTCAGCTGATTCATGCCGAGCCAACCAGGGAGGAGAGATGCTGGTACCGGTGGGCGAGCGTTGTCGTTGTCACCTGACCTCGTCCCGTGGACAGCGCGTCGCCGAGCACTGGTGACACGGTGCCGTGGAGAACTCGATTGCCGTCCTTCTTCCAGAGCCGATATAGCGTCCTGTACCGGGGCGCATGAAACTGACGATGGGCCTGCGCAAACCGTCGGTCATCACCGGGCGCCACGCCTTCCTCGAAGCGTCGTTGCTGGTTGAAGAACCAGCCCAGTTCATCCACCGCATCGAGGCGCAGCGGCATGGCGAGCTCCTGCTTCGCAGCCTGCACGAATGTAGCGGCGGCGTCTTCCAGATGGACAGGTATCAACAACCGCACCTCCCAGTCCGGGAGCGCGCGCAGTAGTTCCACATGGCGGTGGAGAAAGGCTCGAAAATCCACAGGCGCCCGGCGGTTGACGAGGTACAGGAACAGATGTGTGCGACCGTCCGCCGCGACCCCGATCGGCAACTTATCCGGGAAGTACCGAACCGTCTGGTTCGGTGGGACACCGAATCCCAGGTGAGGCAGCTCGTTCGGTCTGAGCGTCGTCGCCGCTCGGAAGAATTCGACCTTCTCGCGCTCGGTGCCGAGCCATCGAAGACTGCGATCGGCGAGGATGGCATCAAGCACCATCAGCCGTTCGATCGCACGGGCCAGAGTCGCCGGCCTCCGGTTACGGTTGTTCGGCTCCCCGACTGCCGCGTACAGCGCCTTCCCCTGCACGTGATACAGACGCGCTCCACGATGGGCCGACGTGTACGGCGTGGCGAGCTTCTTCGCCACCAGGGCCGAGAAGAAGTCGTGCATCTTCTGGCCTCGAACGATCCGGGCGTAGACGCAGTACTGGCGACCGACACAGACGCCGGCGTGGACCAGGACAGTCACCAGAAACCCGGCCTGTCGCTCGGTAAAGCCGAGTTCTGCCACGGCGCGGATCTGATCTACGCGGGTCACTGGAGCAGCTCCTCCGCAAGCCGCGGATCAACCCCGCGCCCGCTCCTTCCGGTCGTCCGGACTCCTCCTAGACGAGCGCCCACCGCGCGATAGCGGGTGAATCCCGCGCGGACTTTCGCCGCCGCGTGGGCGCCGCGGTAATGAGGCGTGACGACCTCGATGTTTTCAACACCGCGCCGGCCATCGCGGTCCTCGTATTCCAGCCGCGCATCCGGCAATTGAACGTGCCCCTCTTCGTAGGGCAGGTGATGTTCTTTGGCCCATCGAGCGACGGCTTCGGAGTGGCCGTCCGTGCCGTTTCCTGGCTCTCGCCGAGCGCGGTTGCCGGCCTGAATGAACCGTTGATATTCACGCTTCAGCTCTTCTTCGAGGACGACTCCTCGCACGCGTTCGCCGAGCTCCATGTGCCGCTCAGCCGCCTTCATGTATGCGGCGTGAACGCGTGAATCGTGCGCGAGCTCTCGAGGCTTCGAGATTCCGACGTAAAACGTCTGACGCGGGCCGCTGGCATCGGGACTTCGGTTCTGTTCGAGCAGGGAGCGGCCCTGACTCGTGAGTGTCACCACCGTTGTGCGGGTGTGCCCAAGGACATACGGCATGGTCTTCACAAGTCCCAGGTCGCGGAGGCGCTCGAGATCCCGAGCCGGCCGCGTTGGCGTCCTCCGGCTCGGCTCCCGCAAGTCGCTCGCGGGCACGACCCGGAATGCTCCAACCGTTGCCAGGACACGGACGTCGTCTCCGCTCAATCGATACTCCTTGTCGTTCACGCGGACGCGCTCTCTGGACGAGCCTCGTGGCAGGTCGAGGTCCCGTGTGAACAC
>CAMLIU010000281.1 GCA_946479995.1 uncultured Gemmatimonadota bacterium
ACAGCAGCGCGTATCGACCCGCCGGCGTCGTCTGGGTCGACTACGCGGACAGCGTGCGCAACCTACCAGCGGCGAAGTGGCCGCCTCCTGACGAGGGCGGCTACGTGCGCGCGTTCGTGAGGGTTGGCGGCGACCTGACCGGCCCGGGCGCATATGGCCACCTGGGCGTAGGGTCCTATCAGCTCAAGGTTACGGACGTGATCGAGGTGCGCGCGCCATCGGACCGCGACTGCGGCGGTAAGACGATGAGGCGGTGAGGCATCTGTTCGGACTGGGCCGATCGAGCTACCTGTCCTGGACCCTTCTTCTGCTTTCTGTCGATCCATCATACCTCTTACCGTAGACCCACCCCTCCCTATCGCCACGGAAAAGTCCTGGAGCGGTTTGATTGAAAGCTCTGGGATCCTGTCGGGAGCGGTTCGCGACCTTGCCGCCGTCTTCTACGACGGCCGGTTGTCATAAGTCCGCACCGCGTGCAGTGAGGGAGGCATGAGATCCTCGCACCCCCGGAGTCAGCACGTCGGAACGTTGATGCCTCGGAATTCCTTACGCGGGGCGTACGGACGCGACAAGCGTTCGGAGCGCCTTCACGGCTTCGTCCACGGTCCCGGACGTAGTGTCGAGCACCGGCAGCCCCAGCGCATCAGCCTGACCCCGGAGATACACCGCCCATGCGTCCATGTCGGGCGTCACCAGTTCGGGCTGCCCTCGACGGCCGACGAGCCGGGCGTGCCGAACCGCTGGGGCGCAATCCACGAGTGCGATCATGCCGCGCGTCACGCCGCTCGCGGCGAACGCCTCTCTCACGAACGTGGGACGCACCTGGGCATCCAGGATGGCCACGGCGGCACTGCTCGTACCGGACTGCAGCTGTGCAATCCACCGATGCGTCATCGCCCGCTGCCATGCCTCACCACTGCCGTACCTGCGCGCCATCTCGTCCGGTGCCGGGACGCCGATCTCATCGAAGTGATGACAGGAGACGTCGATCGGCGCCTCGCGCGAGAAAGCCCGGACGAGGGTCGTCTTGCCGGCGCCCGAGGCGCCTGTCAGCACAAGAATGCCGGGCATGGAATTCAGAGGTGCGTGTTCGAGAGCGCCGGAGATGTCCGCGGGCGATCCAGCATTCGTGCGGGACGCGCGCATCCGGAGATGCTCGTCGGCCGCAGCGATAACAGGACAGCCGCGCGAGGCGGCCGAAAGGCTACGTGCCGGGCTGGACGTCGGGCACATTGACCCCGGTGGCGACCAGCCGGTCGCAGCGTACGGTGTACGCCTCACCTTTCGCGAGGCCGACTGCGGCAGGGTCGGACGGCACGTAATAGCCCTTCTGCCATTGCGTCACCATGACGCTCTTCCCTTCGCTTCGGCGCTCCTCCACCTGCGCCCAGCTGCGGAGGTTGACCGAGGTCCCGGTCGCGACGTCCTCGAGCACCTTCGGGCAGGTGCCGAGCGGACGGCTCGCGGGCGCGCCCGCAGGTATGCGAAATGGGCGCTCAGTAGCCAACGTCCGCGATCGGTCGGGGAAGAGTCGCCGCGCGCGATCCTGCGGCGATGGCTCGCAGGCAACCACCAGCAACAAGAAGGCTGCGGTCAGGCGTGAACGTCGGCGGAGCAGCATCGGCGTCTCCTTAGCCTGGTGATGTGGAGGTGAGGACAGTGGGCCGTCGTCCCGCACGGCAACGCCAGTCAGGCGAGCACGCATTCAAGCCCACGAGCACGCTCGTCGCCCCTAGCTCGTCGGCAGCATCAGTCCAACAATCGCTCCGAAGCCTGCGCCGAGCAATGCGCCTGCACCGACCATGACCGTCGCGTTCAAGCCTTCGCCGGTGTGATCGCCCTGGTGAAGGAGGGCACCCACCACGCCCCCGACGATCGCGCCGAATGCGGCACCCCATGCCACGTGCTCGGGTCTCGACAGCGTCACGGCCGAGCCCAGCATGGCCCCGTCTCGGGACGCCAGCGCGCTCGCCGGCGCGGCGGCAGCGTGCACGCCCACGGGCAGCAGTCGCTGGGCACTTGCACGTCCCGGGAATGCGCTGAGCGCGAGGACAGTCAGGATCAGTATGGGCAACGTCTTCACATGCACCCCTCAAGTGCTGAGCGAATGCTCATGCCGGTCTGACGAGCGGCAGGTACAGCGCTCAGAAAGAATGCGTGTTCTCGGCTGCTCCACCGTTCTCGGAACGGACGCGGAGCGCGTGCCAGATCGACGCAACGCACGCCGCCCCGAGGACCGCGACGGGAGCTCCCGTACCGCTGATCAGCGGACCGCCGCCCTTCCATACAGCCACCGGTACCACGGCGACGCCGTACACTCCGAGTGCTCCCACCGCGAGGATCAAGGCGCGCCCGATGCCCAGTCGCCGACTCACGGTGATACCGGTTGCGAGGCTCAGCACGACCACCGCGCCCAGAAAGGTCAACGAACCCCAATGCGGAGGAGCAGCGATACTCGCCATCATCAGCGACGACCAGAGGATGCTGATCGCGAGACTCGTCCAAAAGGGGAGGAGCGGGAATCGAGGTGTGCGAAGTACGCCGAGGGCGAGAAAGGCCGCCACGAGTACCATGACGCCGAGGATCACAGACGTGATCGTGATCTCTCGCGAGCCGTTGATGATCGTCAACCAGCCAACGACTGCCAGCGCGGAGGCGCCAGCAGCGATCGCGATACGCAACGCGTAAGGGGTGTCCGCTCGAAGCAGTCCGTTCCTGGCCACCTCTACCTCCAGCGATGTCGATCGCACTCTAACACCATCACGCTCGTCGAGGAGTGACCACGGGCGGTCTGAGGCCGTGAGGGAGGTGGACGACCGCGGATGCTTGGCCAGAACTTTCCGAACGGAGAGTGGCCACGACTTCCCGCATCACGCGGCCGGAACTTCTACGCGCGTACACACAACTTGCACACGCGCACACCCGCTCTCCGTGGCCGTGCACGTCAGGTCATCATCCCGTTGTTCATGTTCCAGAGCAACCCCGTGACACCCTCCAGCTTTCCCGCCAGGAGCGCCTCGAAGGACGTGTGGTTCCCAAAGGCGGCCAATCGAGTCTCATGGAGCCAGCGCCGCGCCGCATCGAGAGTCGTGAACGCGTCACGCAGTTCCGTATATAACTCCTGGAGCGCGGCCAGTCGGCTGAGATACACCTTCCTCGGTGCGGTCGGCGCTGCCATCGGTTCTCCTCGAGGCTCAGGCTCCTACCAGAGAGAGTTGGCCAGCGAAGGCAATGCGCGCCTGCTCTCGCGCTTGGTCCATGTCGTAGCCGCAAATATCTCCCTGCCCTCCACACTGTCGAACAGGCCGGGCCATCTCGTTACAAAATCGGTTACAAAACCTGGCCCCAACCAACCTATTTTCCCGCTCGGCCCCTGTAACGACCTGGGCCCCTCCAAGCTGTTCTTTGGAGGGGCCCAAGTGCTCTAACTAACTGCGTACCAACTTCTTATAGGTCACTCGGTGGGGGGTCTCAGCGTCAGCACCCTTCCGCCTTCTGAGGTCCGCGTCGTACTCCTTGAAGTTCCCCTCGAACCACACCACCTCCGAGTTCCCCTCGAACGCCAGGATGTGCGTCGCGATGCGGTCGAGGAACCAGCGGTCGTGCGAGATCACCACCACGCACCCGGCGAAGTCCACCAGCGCTTCCTCCAGCGCGCGCAGCGTGTCCACGTCGAGGTCGTTCGTCGGCTCGTCGAGCAGCAGCACGTTGCCGCC
>CAMLIU010000282.1 GCA_946479995.1 uncultured Gemmatimonadota bacterium
CCACCCCTCCCTTGCGAAGCTCTCGTCCACCCACCGGATACGGGAACTCCAGCCGGTTCTCCGTTGCCTCACCGGAGCGCGCCGCCGCGCCCGAGGCGACCGTGGGCGTGCGCGGCATCCCGGCGCAGCTCACCAGCCTCGTGGGTCGCGAGCGCGAGATTGCGAGCGTGCGCGACCTGCTCTCGCGGACGCGCCTGCTCACCCTCACGGGAGCCGGCGGCAGCGGCAAGACACGACTCGCCGCCGAAGTCGTTGCCCGGGAGGCGCAGGGCGGCCTGCGCCACGGGATCTGGGTGGAGCTGGCGAGCGTGCACGACGCCGGGCTCGTCGAGGATGCGGTGCTGTCGGCGCTCGGCGTGACCGAGCGGTCGTCGACCCTGCCCGCGGTCGAGCAGCTCGCGCATGCCATCGGTGAACGCCCGCTGCTGCTCGTGCTGGACAACTGCGAGCACCTGGTGGATGCGTGCGCCGCGCTCGCCGACACGCTGCTCCGCGACTGCGCGGCGCTTCGCGTGCTCGCCACCAGCCGCGCGGTGCTCGGCGTGGGCGGCGAGACGGCGTGGCTCGTCCCGCCGCTCTCCCTGCCCGAGCCGCACGACGGGGCGCCCGAGGCGTCGGAGTCGGTGCAGCTCTTCATCGAGCGGGCCCGCGCCGTGAAGTCGACGTTCGCGCTCACGGACGAGAATCGAGCGAGCGTGGTGCAGATCTGCCGCCAGCTCGATGGCCTGCCACTCGCCCTCGAGCTCGCGGCGGCCCGCCTGCGCGCACTGACCACCAGACAGATCGCCGAACGGCTGGACGACCGCTTCCGGCTGCTCACCACGGGCAATCGGGCGGCGCTGCCGCGCCACCAGACGCTTCGCGCTGCCATCGACTGGAGCTACGACCTCCTCGATGTGCGCGAGCGGCTGCTGCTCGCACGGCTCTCGGTGTTCGGAGGCGGCTTCACGCTCGAGGCAGCCGAACAGGTGTGCAGTGGCGACGAGCTGGACTCCGCCGACGTGCTCGATCTCGTGGCCGAGCTGGTGGAGAAGTCGCTCGTGCAGATGAGCGAAGCCGATGACACGGCACGTTATCGGCTGCTCGAGACGGTGCGCCAGTATGGCGCCGAACGCCTCGCCGAGCGTCGCGAGTCGGACGCGATGCAGCGCCGGCACGCGGAGTTCTTCTTCGCGCTCGCCGTCGAAGCGGAGCCGCACCTGTCGACGACGTCGCGTCCCGCGTGGGTGCGGCGGCTCCGCGACGAGCTCGACAACCTGCGCCAGGCGCTCACCTGGAGCCGCGACCACGACGAGGAGAGGCACGTGCGGCTGGTCGGGCTGCTGCACTGGTTCTGGTTTTCCACCGGTCAGTGGCCGGAGGCACGGCAGTGGCTGCGTGGTGCGCTCACCCTGCCCGCCGGCCAGCGCCCGACTCGTGACCGGGCTGCCCTGCTCTTCTCGGCTGGCTGCATCGCCAGCCTGCAGGCGCGGGCGGAATCGGCGCGTGTCCATCTGGTGGAGGCGGAAGCGCTCGCCGAACAGCTGGGCGACGCCCGGCTGCTGGCGTACGCCCGCAACTACCGCGGACTCGCCCTCACCCAGGTGATATCGCCGGAAGCGGAAGAGCCGCTCCGCCTGGCCCAGGCGTGGTTTCGCGAGGCGGGTGACCTGTACGGCCTGCGCCTCAACTTCCTCCTGCATTCGAACCATTACACGGGCCTCGGCGACGTGGCGCGTGCCACCGAGGCTGCGGAGGAGGGAGTGCGCGTCGCTCGCGTCTTCGGCCTCGATCGCGAGCTCGCCATTGCGCTGCAGGTCCTCGGTGCCCACGTCGCCCAGCAGGGCGACGCCGAGCGCGCGATGTCACTCCTGCACGAGGCGCTCGAGTGCATGCGGCGCGACCCGCAGCCGCTGTTCGTCTCGCGTGGCCTCGAGATGATGGCCTCGTGCCTCGTGATGCGCGGCGCCGCCGCCGACGCCGCGAAGCTGCAGGGCGCAGCGGCAGCGAACCGCGAGGTGATCGGCGCCGGGTTGTGGAAGATGGACTCGGCGCAGCTCCAGCCGGCCATGCAGCAGGCTCGCGCCATGCTCGGCGAGGAGGCATTCGAGGCAGCCTACGCCGCGGGCCGCGCGACCGACGTCGACAGCGCCGTGGAGATCGCGATTCAGGCGGTGACGCGACTCGGCTATTCGACGAGAGACGAGCCCACGACCGATACGTCGGAGTATCGTGTCGTCACGAAGGAGACGGCGTCCGCAGCGGCGCTGCGCATCCGTACGCTCGGCGCGCTGGAGATCGTCGTCGGCGGCGTGCCGGTGCCGTCGACGGCGTGGGGATACGGCAAGGCGCGCGAGCTGCTCGTGTACCTCCTGTTCTGGCCGGAAGGTCGCACGCGCGAGCAGGTGGGGGCAGCGCTCTGGCCGGAGTCGTCGGCGGTACAGGTCAGGAACAGCTTCCACGTGGCACTGCACCACCTCCGCCGCGCGCTCGGCCGCGCGGAGTGGGTGACGTTCGAACGGGGAAGCTACCGGCTGAGCGTGGAGGGCGGCACCGAGCTCGATGCCACGACGGCGGAGCGGCAGCTCATGGACGCATTGCGAAGCGCGCGACAGGGTTCGCCATGCGCGGAAGCGCTCGGCTCGGCATGCGCGCTGTACACGGGCCATTTCCTCGAGGGCGAACAGGTGGGCGACTGGCACCTGGCGATCCGCGATCGCCTGGCGCACCTGCACGCGAGCGCTCTCGAGGTACTCGGCAACACGCTGCTCGCCGATGAGCGCTACGAGGACGCGGAAGCGGCGTTCGAGCGGCTGGTGCAGCAGGAGGAGCTGCACGAGGCGGGCTACCGCGGGCTGATGCTGTGCCGCGCGCGCGAGGGTGACCAGGCGGGGATGATCCGTGAATACCGCCGACTGCAGGCCGTGCTGCGACGCGAGCTCGACGCGGCGCCGCAGCCGGAGACGATGGAGCTGTTCCGCCGGCTGCAGCAGGAGTTCAAGGGCTGAGTCGCGCCGCCGATGACGCCCGAGTCGACCGCTGGCGCCTGGTCAGCGTGCCAGCGCCGCGTTGTAGAACCAGACCGCGCGCGAGAGGTTCTGCTCCGCATGCAGGTGGAACGGAATGGCGACGAGGCCGAGCACCGTGCCGGCGATCCCGACCGCCACGTCGCCGTCGCTGGCGTCGTCCCGGAACCAGTTGGTGCGAGTGGCCGCCACCACGAACGCGGCGGCACTGAGCAGCGACAGGGTGTTCGCGGTGCGGATCTCTCGCACGTAGCGCCGCGCGTGCGCCGCTGCGGAGTCGGGACCGGCGAGCAGCGAGTCCACGCCGCCGCCGAAGCCGCCGAGTCGTCCCACTTCGGCTCCTTCGCGCCCTCGCAGGAGCAGCGGCGCAGAGAAGAAACGCGGCTCGACGCGCAGGGCGCACGTCTCGTAGGTACAGCCGGACGGGGACCGAGCGGCCGATACCTGCGCCTGTGCGCCGAGCGGTGTGGCGAGCAGCGCTGCAACGGCGATCAGTCGACGTGACGGAGTCATGGTCATTTCCGGTGCGAGTGGACGAGCGGTCGCCCACCACGCACGCCGCGCGCCAGCGCTCGAGATCCCACCAGAGAGCTAGTCGCGCTGCGGCCTCTTCTCGCGCCGCTCGTCGAACAGCCGCGCCATGAACCGCTGTCCTTCACCTACCCGCTCCACCTCCACGGCGATCGCATCGAGCGACTGCTCGAG
>CAMLIU010000283.1 GCA_946479995.1 uncultured Gemmatimonadota bacterium
GGTTCCCGATGCTCGTCGGCTCCAACGAGCGCATGCACATGTGGCAGGACGAAGGATTCAACACCTTCATCAACACCTTCAGCGAAGGCCGTCGCTATCCGGAGAAGGGGAACCAGATGCAGCGTGCCGCCGGTGAGCGGGCACTGGTGGAGCAGATGATGATCCGGAACCTCGACGTGCCGGTGGACGTGAACCCGGACCGCATCGATCCGCGCCTCCTTGGCCTCGCAGCGTACGTGAAGCCGAGCGTCGGGCTGCAGCTGCTGCGGCAGGAGATCATGGGCCCCGACGCGTTCGACGACGCGTTCCGCACGTACATCCGGCGCTGGGCATTCAAGCATCCGTCGCCGACGGACTTCTATCGCACGATGGAAGACGTGGGCGGCCGGCGTCTCGACTGGTTCTGGCGCGAGTGGTTCATCGAGAACCCGCACTTCGACCAGGCGATCGACAGCGTGGCGACCTCGCGCGACGGGACGACCGAGAACGTGACCGTGGTGTACGGCAACCGCGCCCGCGGCGTGCTGCCGATCCATGCGCGGTTCACCTTCAGCGACGGGACGACGGCGAACTACGACTATCCGGCCGAGGTGTGGAGCACCAACACCACGCACTACGCGCGGACGTATTCGTTCCCCGGCAAGACGCTGACGCGGATCGAGCTCGACCCGGAGCATCGGCTCCTGGACGTGGACCGGTCGAACAACACGTGGACCGCCGGCGGGAGCTCCTCGCGCCCCTGAGCGGGCCGAGCCGACGTAAGTGCTTGTAGCGAAAGGGCGACCGGATTCCGGTCGCCCTTGTCGCAACAGCCCGCTTGGCAGTACTCTTGCGCAATTGGAGGATCGCGACAGCTCGAGGACGTCGCGCCATTCGGGCGACAGCTGTGCGCCGTTCACGCGTGAGCGTGGCGACTTACCCGATTCGACGCTGCATGACCGACGAGAGACGGTTCGACGAGCTGATAGCCGAGTTCGAACGCGTGGGAGTCGATCCGAACAGCTTTCCGGCGGGAATCGATGTCTCCCGCGACGCCGCGATGCGGATCCTTCGCTCGCTGCCCGATGGTGCCGGACCGGCCGCCTTCCTCGCGCGAGTGCGCGAGGAGCAGCTGGTGCCACGAACCCCTCCGCACGGGACCAACCGCAGGGCGCTGGGCTAGCTCCGCGCTTCGCGCGACGCGAGCGCGTCGAGCTCGCTGACCAGGTCGTCGCCGAAGTAGTGGCGCAGCTCGGCGCGCGCCATGTCGTAGGCCGTCGGTCCGTCACCGGCGCAGACGAGGCTTCCGTCCGCCAGCTCGTCGCTGCACAGCAGCGCGCCGTCCCCGAAGGTGACGGGGAAGAGGGTGCTCACCATCGGCTTGATGGCGTGGTAGTCGTCGCCGCGCTCGAGGGCGAAGGCGTGGAGCGCACAGCCGCGCGCGCCCTTGATCCGGAAGACGCAGGCATGGTCCCTGACGGCGGTGCGCGTGGCGGCGCCGCCGGGGAAGTCGGCGTCGGTCGTCACCTCGCTCACGAACCACCGCGTGCGCGGAACTCCGAGTCGCGGCTCGAGCTCGTCGGCGTGCGCAAGGATGCGGTCCCGCTCGACGATCGAGACGTCGACGCCGTGATCGCAGCAGCCGTCGTGGCAGAAATAGCAGCTGAAGCAGTGGCCGAAGTAGCGGTGCCGGAAGATCGCCGGGTCCACCGCCCGCACCACCGGTGCGCCATCGCGCGCGGCGTACGCGCGCGAAAGGGGGAGCTGAGTCAGGCGGCGCTCGTGTCGCGACTGCCGGACTCGCCGGCGTCGCTCGCCGGAGGTGGTGGCGCCGACGGCGACGCCGGTGCATCGGCGGGACGGGGCCCTCCGCGGCGCCGGCCGCGACCGCGGCGGCGCCCGCCACCCGCGGGCCCCTGCCCTCCGCCTGCCGGCGAGCCATCGCTCTCACCGCGCCGGATCACCGACTGGCGGCAGGCCTCGAGCACCGCCTCGAGCGCCTCGATGCCATCATCGGTGGCCTCGAGGAAGAGGTCGCGCACCACGGACTCCGCCTTCTCCAGCTGCTTGACGAGCGCGAGCGCCATGGCGCGGTTCGCCATGGTGCCGCAGAGCTTGGGATCGATGCGGTTTCCAGCCGGACGCCGGAACACCGTCACCGCTCCCTGCCGTGCCGGCTGGAGGAAATACGGAGACTTCTGAGCTGGGCCGGACCGCTTCTTCGCGGGTCGGCGCTTCTTCTCGGTCATGGCGCGAGCGTCCGCGTGTGCACGGTTGGAAGGTATGAGGGTGACGCATGAGATGGGAGGTCGGGAGGTCCGGATCTGGAAGCCCCGATGGTCTGATGGCTCGTGGTCCACGGACCAAAGTCCATGGACATTTGTCCAACAGCCACCAGACCGTCTGACCGTCTCCCTTTCCCCCATTCCCCCGTTCCGCCATCCTCCCTACCTTCCCGCCATGCCAGACACCTCTGCAGCTCCCGACCTTCGCTATCCCATCGGCCGAGTCGAGCGGCGGCCGGTGCTCACGCCGGACGAACGCCGGCTGGCGATCGACGCGCTGGCCGTGGCGCCGGAAGCACTCCGCGCCGCGGTGCGCGGGCTGACGGACGCGCAGCTCGACATGCCCTATCGTCCCGGCGGGTGGACCGTGCGCCAGCTGGTGCACCATGTGGCCGATAGCCACATGAATGCCTACATCCGGTTCAAGCTCGGGCTCACGGAAGACAACCCGACGATCAAGCCGTACGACCAGGATGCATGGGTGACGCTGGCCGACAGCACGCTGCCGGTCGCGGTGTCGCTCGATCTGCTGGACGCGATGCACACGCGACTCGTCGCGCTGCTTCGCGCCGCTCCGGCCGACGCATTCTCGCGCACGATCGATCACCCGGAAAACGGGCCGATGACGCTCGACCAGATGCTCGGCGTGTACTCCTGGCATGGCCGGCATCATGCGGCGCACATCACCTCGCTGCGCGAGCGGATGGGATGGTCGTGAGCGCGCGGCGGTCGGCAGCGGCGACGCGCGCAGTGCTCGCCGGCGTCGCCGCCCTGCTCGTCCTCGCCTGCGGCGACGGCGACAAGGCCGCACGCGACAGTGCCGCCGCGGCGAGTGCCGCTTCGGCTGCGGCGGCAGCCGCGAATGCCCCCCCGGAGCCCTGCCCGCCCACCAACCACTGGCAGCAGTGCTCAGTGAAGAAGCGCCTCGAGATGACCGGGCTCGCCCCACGCGACAGCGTCATCGCCGACACGGTGAAGCTCGGCGTCACCCCGACGGTGTACGTGGCCGGCGGCAGTGCGCTCGCGGTCTACCTCTTTCCCGATTCCACCGCCCGTCGTCGTGCGGCGGCGACGCTGGACACGACGAGGTTCATCGCCCCCGAAGCGTCGCTCACCATGCGCCACGAGGCGACGGCGATCCAGAACGACAACCTGCTCGCGATCCTCTACACGTTGCGCGACCAGCAACGGGAGCGGGTGTCGGATGCGCTGATGGGGGGACCGCCGCAGAAGCGCTGAGAGCCCTGACAGCTAGTCAGGGCGGCCCGCGTGGAACGCGGCGCGCCCCGACTAGCTTGTCGTTCCCGGCACTGCCGTCACCCCACCCGACACGATGAACGCCATCACGTCGGCGCTGTCGGCGACGAGAGGGGTGACGGCGTTCGCCGGAAACACGAGCAGCATGCCGGAGAAGTTGTACGAGTGCGGGAGGTACAC
>CAMLIU010000284.1 GCA_946479995.1 uncultured Gemmatimonadota bacterium
CGGCAGGGCTCCTCACGGCGCATGGCTCCCTGCCAGGGGGAACGCAGATCAACGCTGATCCTTCAACAGCCTGATCAACCGCAGATTCCTGCCTCGTGCTGGCTCCGGCGCACCGAGTCCATCCCCTACAGTCGCAAAGGTTCTATTCTTTTGGGGAACGTCCTCGGGAGGCTGCTTGGTGCGAGGAGCAGTCTTGTTCACGGAAAGATCTGCGTCAGATCAGGCCGTTAATGATCTGCGCTGATCTGCGTTCCCCTTCGACGAGGAGCCATGCGCCGAGAGGAGCCCTGCCGAGGTGAAACACTGACGACAAGAAGTCGCAAAACCCGAGAGGAGCCTTAACGAGGGAGCCTACCTGACACGAAGTCTTCCCGATGCAGCAGGCGAGCACCAGCGTCCTTTCCCCTGGTGTAACACGATGGAAACCTGGTCCTCTATAGCTTCATGAGCCCGCGACGCGATCGCCTGCATCGCGTCGTACAGTCACCAACTCGAGCACAGTATCCAGCCGAAGAGGTATAGCTTGCCACACCAGTCCCGAACGTCGATGCCGCGAGCGAGTCTCCTGACCGCCGCGGTCCTGCTTCTCACGCTCTCGATTGCCCCCGCCATCTCGGCGCAGGTGCCGGGTGATGGCTCCCTCCCGAATGAAGGGTTCTGGCTCGGCGCCAGCGTTGCGGCCAACCGGCCGCTGGTCAGCAGCGCGCTTGCCCAGGGGTGGGAGCGCGTCGGTCAGCTTGGTGTCGGTATTGGCGCAGCGCTCTCTGCCGGCTACGACGCGTCGCGCGTGGGCTTCGGGCTGGAGTTCGAGTCCACCAACGCGCACATCGGCAGCCGGCCGGGACGGAACATCGCGGCTGCAGTCGTGCTGCGCCTCACGTCTCCGTGGCAGCCACTGCAATCATGGCCCGCTCGGCTCACGGCCGGCTACGTTCGCTATGGTCTGGGCGGCGCGTACATCATGCCATCGGAGCTGCCCACCGGCTACTTCCGCAGTGAGCCATCGCCATTCCCCGATGGAGAGCGACTGATGCTGCTTGGCAACGGGCTTCGACTCGGCATCGAAGGGAAGCACGCGCTCAGTGAGCGAAGTGCGGTCACCATCGCTCTCGGTGGCGACATGGTCCAGTTCGGAAGTGCCACCTATCAGCACGTCGACCAGACGCTCACCAGGTCGGGGTGGAGCGTGATTCCACGGCTGGCCGTGGGCTTCGTCGTCGGGCGCGGGTTGCGACCGTAGAGCACGGCCGATCGCGGCCGCGCCATGCTGCTGGGACAGCAGGTCCCGACAGGGGGCTTCGCCCCCTGCGGGATGACACTGCTGCGGGATGAGGACTGCGCCTCTTACCGCATCACGGCTTTGCCGGACACCCCTTCACGTCCGTGCACTGCGGATCGAGCGGCGGAAGGTTGAGGCGGCCCAGCTCCCGGTTCACGCGCACGAGATCCGTGCTCCACACCTGCTTCAGCTCCGTCTCGTAGCCCGCGAGCTCGCGCGTCAGGATGCCGTAGATGTCGTCCATGTGGCTCGTCGGACGGCCGTCGCCCTGTTCGTTCATCGACAGCAGCGTGGCGAGGCGGTTGTTGACCTTGATCGGGAAGTTGAGCGGGTCCTGGCCGCTGCGATTGCGCACCTGGTAGATCTTCTCCTCCACGTTCGAGGCGTGCTTGACGAGCGTGTCGCCCGCGGCCTGGAGGGCGGAGTCCTTCGCGCGTGCTTCGCGATCCTCGAGCTGCGCCTTCACGCGCCGGATCTCGATCACGTGACGGTTCGCATCCGTCGCCCGGTCGCGCACCTTGCGCGAGAAGGCGTACTGCGCGCGGAGGTCGGCGTCGGTCACCGGGAGGCGCGGGTTGCGCACGATCGTCACCGGCGCGGTGGCGACGTGCGAGTCCGCGGTCACCCGAATGGTGTAGCGCCCCGGCGGGAGCACGGGGCCGGAGGTGCCGCCGCCCCAGAGGATCATCCCCGGGAAGCTCTGCACGCCCTGCGCGCGCAGGTCCCACGACACGTCGTTGAGCCCCTTCACCGGCTTCGGCAGGAAGCCGCCCGCGTAGCGGCGCACGCTCGCCGCGGCAGTACGCATCGAGTCCACCCGCGCGCTGTCGGCGTGCGTGGCGTCCTTCGCCAGCGAGTCCACGTGCGTGGAGTCCTGCACCATCGTGCGCAGCACCGTGCCCGTGGAGTCGAGGATCTCGAGCTTCGTCGTCGTCGGCTTGTCCTTGCTGTACCAGCTCACGACGAGCGACGGCCCGGAGCGCACGGCGCGCGGCGGCGTGAACAGGTGCAGCTCCTCGCTCGCCACCGTCGGCGTCCACTGGCGCAGCGGCGCCACGTTGTCGAGCGCCCAGAAGCCTCGGCCATGCGTGGCGATCACGAGCTCGTTCCCCTGGACGATGAGGTCCGCCACCGGGACGTCGGGCATGTTGAGGGCGAGCGACTGCCACGACGCGCCGTCGTCGTATGACACGTACACGCCGTGCTGCGTGCCGGCGTAGAGCAGGCCGCGACGGGTGGAGTCCTCACGCACCACGTGCACGTAGGCATCGGGACGGATGCCGTTCACGATCTTCGTCCACGTGCGGCCGTAATCCGATGTCTTGAAGATGTACGGCGCACGGTCGTCGAGCAGCGGCCGGCGCACCGAGACGTAGGCGCGCCCCGTCTCGAATGCCGACGCGTCGATCTGGCTCACGCGGCCGAGCTCGGGCATGCCCGGCGGCGTGACGTTCGTCCACGTCTTCCCCCCGTCGCGCGTCACGTGCACGAGCCCGTCGTCGGAGCCGGTCCAGATCACGTTCACGTCGCGCTTGGACGGGCCTACGCTGAAGATCGTGGCATACACCTCGGGGCCGTTCATGTCGCCAGTGATCGGGCCGCCCGACTTGCCCTGCGTCTTCGGGTCGTGCCGGGTGAGGTCGCCGCTCAGCGCGGTCCACGTCTGGCCGCCGTCTGTCGTCTTCCACAGCCGCTGCGACGAGACGTACAGCGTCTTCGGATCCACCGGTGAGAAGAGGATCGGGTACGTCCACTGCCAGCGCTCGCGGATCTCGCTCGACGGCTCGCCGGAGTAGAACCACGGGTACGGATTCACCTCGCGCGACGTGCCGAGCCGGCGGTTGAACTTGTCGAGGTAGCTGCCGTTGTTGGCGCCGGAGTAGAACAGGTCGGGATCGCGCGGGTCGGGGGCGATGTAGCCCGGCTCGCCGCCGCCCACCACGTACGCCTCCGCCATCCCGCCCTGGGTCGGATCGCTCGGCCCGCTGTCACCACCCCCGCGCCGGCCGCCGCGGCCGGCATTCCAGTCGAACGGAATGCACAGCGTGCTGTTGTCCTGCTGCGCGCCGCAGACGTGATACGGGATGTGCGTCGTCGCCGCGATGTGATAGAACTGCTCGGTGGGGTAATCCTCTTCCGTCCACTTGCCGCCGGTGTTCACGGACACCGCTCCGCCGCCGTCGTTGCCGACCACGAGGTGCGTTGCATCGTCGGGATCGATCCACAGGTCGTGGAAGTCACCGTGGGTGTTGTTGCTGATCGACTTCGTCGTCTTCCCGCCGTCGGTGGAGCGGAACAGCGCCGTGTTCTCCAGGTAGACGACGTCGGCGTTCTTCGGGTCGGCGAAGACGTGCGTGTAGTAGAAGGCGCGCTGGCGGATGGCGCGGTTGTCGTTGACGAGCTTCCAGGTGGCGCC
>CAMLIU010000285.1 GCA_946479995.1 uncultured Gemmatimonadota bacterium
CACATGAAGTCCGACACCGTGATGGGCGTGACCGGATGCATGGCGCAGCGGCTCGGCCCGCAGCTCCTCGAGCGCGCGAAGCACGTGTCGCTCGTCGTCGGGCCCGACGGATATCGCGCGCTGCCTGAACTGGTGGACGGTGCGCGGCGCGGCGAGCGCGGGATCGCGACCAGCTTCGACCTCGAGGAGCACTACGAGGACTTCACGCCGCGCCGGTTCGACAAGGTGAAAGCGTGGATCCCGGTGCAGCGCGGCTGCGATTACCGCTGCACCTACTGCATCGTGCCGACCACGCGCGGGTCGGAGCGCAGCCGCCGCCTGGGCGACGTCGTGCGTGAAGTGGAGGCAGTGGTCGCCGACGGCATGACCGAAGTCGTCCTCCTCGGCCAGACGGTGAACTCGTACAACGACGGCACCCACGACTTCGCCGACCTGCTGCGCGCCGTCGGCACGGTGCCGGGGATCCGCCGCGTGCGCTACACCAGCCCTCACCCCAACGACTTCTCCGACCGTGTCATCGCGGCCATGGCCGAAGTGCCGACCGTGTGCGAGCACGTGCACCTGCCGATGCAGAGCGGGTCGTCGCGCATGCTCAAGCGCATGCTGCGCCGCTACACCCGTGAGGGCTACCTCGACTGCGTCGAACGCATCCGCCGGGCGATCCCCGGCGTGGCGCTCACCACCGACATCATCGTCGGCTTCCCGGGTGAGACGGAAGAGGACTTCGAGGACACGCTCGGCGTGGTGCGTGAGGTGGGCTTCGCCGACGCGTTCACCTTCATCTTCTCGCCGCGTGACGGCACGCCGGCCACGAGGATGCCCGCCGAGCTCACCGTGCCCGCCGAGGTGGCGAGCGATCGGCTGCAGCGGCTGGTGGAGACGGTGCGCTCCCTGTCCCGCGCCCGAAACCTTGCCGCGCTCGGCACGCGCCACGAGGTGCTGGTCGAGCGCGAGGCGCGCCGCGGCGAGTCCATGCTCATGACGCGCACCCGCGATTTCCGCACGGTGCTGGTGCCCGGCGACGCCTCCCAGCTGGGACAGTATCTCACCGTGGAGCTCACTGGCACCACCGGCTCGACCTTCACGGGGAGCGTCGTCCGGCAGCGCCAGGCACTGCCACTCGCGGGATAGCGCGAAGCGGCATTGCGGACGTGGACGAGGCCGCGCCAGAGCGCGGCCTCGTGCGTTTCCGTACCTGCTCGCGCTGATTCGCCCTCGCCCGCGGCGGAGCAGGGCGGCTTCGTGCCGGCATGCCACTCGTCGCGCGCGCCGCCGCGGTCTATGCCATCGGGCTCGCGATCGGCCTGACCCGCAGCGCCGGCGTGGTGACGTCGCTCGTGGCGGCGACGCTCGCCTTCGCCGTCGCCGCCACGCGTCGTCGGCGCTCATCCACGCCTGCACTCGCCATCGTCGCCGTCGCAGGCATGCTCGTCGGCGCCACCGACGTCCAGCGCTCGGCGCGTTGCGCCGCGGGACTGGTCGCGGCGCGCGAATGGCGGGCCGAGTTCGAGGGGACGGCGCAGGCGGGTGGAGTCGGGCGCGCGCGGCTCTCGGCCGGCGGATGCGCGGCGCACGCGACCCTGCTCGTGGCGTCCGGACATGCCGAGGCGGGAAGCGTCGCCAGCGTGCGAGGAGTCGCGTCCGCCGATCCACGGGGGCTGTTCGTGCGCTCGGCGCGCATTCGGGGGGCGCGCCGCCATCCCTCGCTCGTCGCGCTGCGGGCACGGGCAGGCGAGCGGATCGATCGTACCTTCGGCATCGATGCGCCGGTCGTGCGCGCGCTCGTCATCGGCGACATGACGCTGATTCCCCCGGCGCAGCGCGACCGATTCGCGCGGGCCGGCCTGGTGCACATGCTCAGCGTGTCGGGGCTTCACGTCGCCATCATCGCCCTCGCGCTCGAGCTTCTCGCCGGCGCCCTGCGCCTCCCGAGGAGGCCCGCGCGACTCATTACCATCGCGCTGCTCGGCGCGTACGTGGCCGGCATCGGTGCACCGCCCCCCGCGGTCCGCGCCGCCGTGATGCTCGGACTGCTCATCGCCAGCCGCGCCATGCAGCGGCCCACGTCGCCGTGGGCAGTGCTGGCCGTGGGCGGCGCGGCGCCCCTCGTCGTTCCGCGCACGGTGCTGGACCTCGGGTGGCAGCTGAGCGTGGCCGGCACCATCGCTCTCGCAGCCGGTGGCTCGCTGGCGCGCCGCACACTCCCCGCTGGCTGGCGGGGTACGCGACGCGCGATGGCGCGTGCCGCCCTCGTGAGCGTCGTGGCCACGGTAGTCACCGCGCCGCTCGTGGCCTGGACCTTCGGGCGGGTCGCCCTGCTCGGCCCCGTGACGAACCTCGTCGCCGATCCCGTGATGGGACTGCTCCAGCCGGTGCTCTTCCTCGCCGTATGCGTTCCCCTTCCGCCCGTCGAGCACCTGCTCGCTGATGCCGCCCACCTCCTGCTTGCGGCGTTCGACGGCATCGCGGCGCACGCCGCCGCTATCCCCGGCGCCGCACCGATCGTGTATCCCACCCTCCTCGCCGCCGTCGCGGGAGGAGTGGCCGCGACGGCGGTGGTCGTCGCCTGCCTCGCCGAGCGCCCGGCGCGTGCCTGCGCCATCGCGCTCGCCTGCGTGGCGCTGATGACGATGGAGCCCCTGCTGCAGCGTCCGCGCGGGTTCACCGAGCTGCACGTGATGGATGTGGGGCAGGGGGACGCACTCGCGCTGCGCACGCAGCGAGGCCGCTGGATCGTCGTGGATGCCGGACGAAGCTGGGCGAGCGGCGACGCGGGGCGAAGCGTGGTCGTGCCGTATCTCGCGCATCGCGGCGGAACCGTGGCCCTCTTCGCGCTCTCGCATCCGCACGCCGATCACGTGGGAGGCGCGGCTTCACTGTTCGGCGCCTTGCACCCGGCCCTGTTTCTCGACCCCGGCTACGTGGGTACCACCCCTCCCTATCTGGCGGCGCTCGCCGAGGCGCGCACCGACGGCATACCGTGGCGTCGCGTGCATCCGGGCGACTCGCTCGTCGTGGACGAGGCGGTCATCACGGCGCTCGCACCCGATTCGGCGTGGGCGTCCGGGTTGAACGACGCGAACCTGGCGAGCACGGTGCTGCTCGTGCGGGTGGGCCGCGTGCGGATGCTGCTCACCGGCGATGCCGAGGCACCCGAGGAGGACTGGCTCCTGTCGCACGCGTCCGACGCGCTCCGCGCCGACGTGCTCAAGGTCGCGCACCACGGCAGCAACACCAGCACCACCGACGCCTTCCTCGCTGCCGTCCGGCCGCGCCTCGCCCTCGTGAGCGTCGGCGCGAACAATTCGTACGGCCATCCCGACGCGGAGGTTCTCGCGCGGCTGGGCGAGGCCGGCATTCCGATATTGCGCACCGACCTCGCCGGCACGATCGTCGTCCGTACCGATGGCACACGACTGGAAGTGGAAGCCCGGGGCGAGCGCTGGTCCCTCGATCCGCCGCCCTCACCACCCGACCCTCCGACCTTCCAACGTCCGTGATTGTCATCGGCTCCTCGATCGAGCTCCCGCAGGACCTGCTCGCCCGCTTCCCCGAGCTGGCCGAGGCGCGCTATCGGCGTGGTGGACTACCCTTGCGCATCGGCGGCTGGCTGCTGGGTCGGGCCACGGTGTCAGGGATTACCCTCTGGCGGACCATCTGGCTGGCGCCGAACGTGCCGCTCGACCCGG
>CAMLIU010000286.1 GCA_946479995.1 uncultured Gemmatimonadota bacterium
CACACGCGGCGGCGACGAGCGCCAGCGCGGCAATGACAGCGATGTTGCGGTGCATGGGTCTCCGATGGATTGAGTGGTGACGAAGCATCACCACGATCGGAGCGCAAGGTCAGGGGGCGGAGGCAGCCGTGACGCAGTCGAGACAGAGCCGGCGGTCAATCGTTACCGGCGCGCGGGCCTGACGCCTCCGGTCCTCCGGTCCTCCGGTCCTCCCGGTCCTCCTTTCCTACGGCAGCACCACGATCCGCGACAGCAGGGCGAAGGAGATGGCCGCCATCACGCCGGCAGCTGGAATCGTCAGCACCCACGCCCACACGATGCGACCGGCGATCCCCCACCGTACGGCCGAGAAGCGGTTCGTTGCGCCGACGCCGACGATGGAGCCGGTGATGGTGTGCGTGGTGCTGACGGGAATGCCCCAGTGCGTGGCGAGCTGGATGGCGAGGGCGCCGCCCGTCTCCGCAGCGAAGCCGCCCATGGGGCGCAGCTTGGTGATGCGCGAGCCCATGGTGTGCACGATCCGCCACCCGCCGAACAGCGTGCCGAGGGAGATGGCGGTATAGGCACCCACCTCGACCCAGCGCGGGATCGTGCTGAAGTCGGCGACGTAGAAGTGGTGCAGCCACCCCGTCTCCGTCGCGAAGTAGCCCTTCGTGGCGACGAGGAGGCCAAGGATGATGCCCATCGTCTTCTGGGCATCGTTGCCGCCGTGCGAATACGACAGCAGTGCCGAGCTGAACAGCTGCGCCGGCCGGAACACGCGGTCCACCCGCGCCGCGTTGAAGTGCCGGAAGATCCAGTAGCAGGCGACCATCAGGAAGTAGCCCGCGATGAATCCGACGAGCGGCGAGATCACGATGAATGAGAGGGTCTGGATCCACTTCTCGCCCCACAGGATGGCGGACGTTCCCGCCTTGGCGATCGCGGCGCCCGCGTATCCCCCGATCAACGCGTGCGAGGAGCTGGAAGGGATCCCGTAGTACCAGGTGATGATGTTCCAGATCACGGCTCCGAGCAGCGCGGCGAAGATCACGTTCGCGTCCACGATGCTCTGCTCCACCATCCCGCCGCCGACCGCCTTCGCCACCGCGACGCCGCCGGTGAACAGGGCGGCGAAGTTGAAGAACGCCGCCCACGCCACCGCGGCGAGAGGGCTCAGGACACGGGTGCCGACGATCGTCGCGATGGAGTTCGCGGAATCGTGGAAGCCGTTGCTGAAGTCGAAGATGAAGGCGAACGCGATGATGGCGACGACGTACCAGACCACTGGACCGGGATCAGGCGTTCTTGATGGAGATGCTGTGGACGGCGTTGGCGACGCCCATGCACTGGTCGATCGCCGTCTCGAGGGTCTCGTAGACTTCCTTCCAGCGGATCACTTCGATCGGGTCGGGCTTGCCGGCGAACAGGGCGCCGACCGCCTCGTGGTAGAGCGCGTCCCCCTCCTCCTCGAGCTGCTTGATCTGCGACGCGAAGTTGCTCACCTCGCTCGGCCGCTTGATTGCCTTGACCGACTGGGCGATGAGGTCGGAGGCGCGCCGGATGACGTGCGCCATCTGCTTGGCCGGCTCCCGCACCTCGTTGATGTGGAGCATCACCACCCGTCGCGCCGTCCCGTCCAGCCGGTCGATCACGTCGTCGAGCCGGGAGGCGAGGAGGTGGATGTCCTCGCGGTCGATCGGCGTGATGAAGCTCTTGTCGATCCTGACGTTGATCGAGTGCGTCAGCTGGTCGGCGAGATGCTCGACGTCCTTGATCTGCCGCACCAGCTCGGTGGCGTTGTCCGGATTCGCGAAGAGCTCGTCCACCAGGCGTGCGGTGGTCTTCAAATGCTCGGCGAGCTGGTTGAACAGGTCGAAGAACTGCTCGTCCCGCGGAAGGAGTCGGCTCAGCATGGGCGCGATGGGACGGGTGGAATAGAGGCGGCCGCCCCGAAGATACCCGGGGTGCAGCGGAGGGCAAAGGGGCGACGGCGGCGTGGAGGCGCTTGGCGCTGCGCTGCCGGTTCGGCATGGACGGTGCACGCCCGCCACCTTGTCACGCGTGCTACCTCGGCGACGGCAGAATCTCTGTCAATGTGGCGGCTCGCGCCGGTCCCGCTCTTGCGCGAAGAGCGGGTCGCACGGCACTCAGGGCCGCGCATCACCACTCATCGAGGTTGCAATGGCGGATAAAGTCATCGGTATCGACCTTGGGACGACGAACTCCGTCGTCGCCGTCATGGAGGGCGGCGATCCGGTCGTCATCCCCAACGCCGAGGGCGGGCGTACGACCCCTTCGGTCGTCGGATTCACCAAGGACGGGGAGCGTCTCGTCGGTCAGGTCGCGAAGCGCCAGGCCGTGACGAACCCGCAGAACACGGTCTTCTCCATCAAGCGGTTCATGGGCCGCAAGATGAACGAGGTGACCGAAGAGGCCAAGCGCGTGCCGTACAAGGTCGTGCCGGGCCCGAACGACGTCGCCACGGTCGAGGTGCAGGGCAAGCGCTACACCGCCCCCGAGATCTCGGCGATGATCCTCCAGAAGATGAAGCAGACGGCGGAGGACTACCTCGGCCAGTCGGTGAGCAAGGCGGTCATCACCGTCCCTGCCTACTTCAACGACGCGCAGCGCCAGGCCACCAAGGACGCCGGCAAGATTGCCGGCCTCGACGTGCTCCGCATCATCAACGAGCCCACCGCCGCCGCGCTGGCGTACGGGCTCGACAAGAAGAAGGATGAGAAGGTCGCCGTGTTCGATCTCGGCGGCGGCACCTACGACATTTCGGTGCTCGAGCTGTACGACGTGGAGGGCTCGCGCCAGTTCGAGGTGAAGTCCACCAATGGCGACACCCACCTCGGCGGCGACGACTTCGACCAGCGCGTCATCGACTGGATCGTCGGCGAGTTCAAGCGCGACCAGGGGATCGACCTCTCCAAGGATCCGATGGCGCTCCAGCGCCTCAAGGAAGCCGCCGAGAAGGCGAAGATGGAGCTGTCGAGCACGCAGAGCACCGACATCAACCTGCCGTTCATCACGGCGGACCAGTCGGGGCCGAAGCACCTCAACTATACGCTCACGCGGGCGAAGTTCGAGCAGCTGGTGGACGACCTCATCCAGCGCACCATCCCGCCGATGAAGCAGGCGCTCAAGGATGCCGGCCTGGAGCCGAAGGACATTGACGAGGTGCTTCTCGTGGGCGGCTCGACGCGCATCCCGAAGATCCAGGAAGAGGTCAAGAAGTTCTTCGGCAAGGATCCCAACAAGGGCGTGAACCCGGATGAGGTCGTGGCCATCGGCGCCGCCGTCCAGGGCGCGGTGCTCACCGGCGAGCAGAAGGACGTGCTCCTGCTCGACGTCACCCCGCTCTCGCTCGGCATCGAGACGCTGGGCGGCGTGACCACCGTGCTCATCCCGCGCAACACCACGATCCCCACCAAGAAGTCGGAGACGTTCAGCACGGCGGACGACAACCAGACGACGGTGGAGATCCACGTGCTGCAGGGCGAGCGCGAGCTGGCGCGGGACAACCGCACGATCGGCAAGTTCCAGCTGACGGGCATCCCACCCGCACCGCGCGGCATGCCGCAGGTGGAGGTGACGTTCGACATCGACGCGAACGGCATCCTGCACGTGGCGGCGAAGGACAAGGCCACCGGCAAGGAGCAGAAGATCCGGGTGGAGGCCTCGA
>CAMLIU010000287.1 GCA_946479995.1 uncultured Gemmatimonadota bacterium
GCGCCGAGCGTCACCGAGGCGCCACGAATGGCATCGAGGTCGATGACGTTCGGCAGGTCGGCGACGTAGGCGTCGAGGTAGTCATACGGCTTCGTCGTGGACGCGCGCCGCGCGCGGTCGAGGGGGATGCGCCGTACGCCGGCGAGGTCCTTCTCGAGCAGTGCGTTGGCCCGGTCCTGGATCCAGGTGGTGACGCCGGTGTCCGCCGGTCCGCCGTTGGGCGGGTTGTACTTGAAGCCGCCGTCCTCCGGTGGATTGTGCGACGGGGTGACGACGATGCCGTCAGCCAGACCGGAGGTGCGCCCGCGATTGTACGCGAGGATGGCGTGCGAGAGCGCCGGCGTGGGCGTGTAGCCGCCGCGGGCGTCGACGAAGGTGGTGACGTCGTTCGCGGCGAGCACCTCGAGCGCGCTACCGAATGCTGAGCGCGAGAGAGCGTGAGTGTCGATACCGAGGAAGAGCGGCCCGTCGATCCCCTGCGAGCGCCGGTACTCGACGATCGCCTGGGTGATGGCGAGGATGTGGCGCTCGTTGAACGCGCCATCGAGCGACGAGCCGCGGTGGCCGGAGGTGCCGAAGGCAACGCGCTCGGCGCGCTCCTTTGGGTCGGGGACGCGGGTGTAGTACTCGGAGACGAGGAGCGGGACGTCGACGAGCAGCGACTGATCCGGCAGGGTGCCGGCGCGAGGGCTGATGGACATGTCGGGCGTTGTCGCAGGATCGGGACCGGCGCGGCGTGATGCAACGAGGCCCCGCCGGCATGCCGGCGGGGCCTCGTTGCCGATTCCAACGTATCAGTAGTCCGGATTCTGGGGCACGCTGCCGTTCGACGTGGTCACCTCGCGAGCCGGAATCGGGAACAGGACGTAGCCTGGCTTCGCCAGATCCTTCACCGTTCCCGCCAGACCAGCACGCACGAGGTCGGGCCAACGGTCGCCTTCGAAAGCGAACTCGTGACGCCGTTCCAGCATGATCGCCGCGAGCACGTCGGCCTGGGTGACGACGTCCAGACCAAGCACGTGCTTCGGCAGGCCGGCGCGGATACGGACCTTGTTGTACTCGTCAACCGCTTCGGCGAGCCGGCCGAGGCGAGCCAGCGCTTCCGCCTTGATCAACACCACCTCCGCCAGCCGGATGACGTGCGGGTGCTCCGCGCCGATCGTGGTGGGCCACTTGGTCGCCTGGAGCTGGCTGCTTCCGGACGTGCGGGGCCCGAAGGTATATGGCTTCCGCAGGTCGTTCGCGGCGAAGGTCGACGCCAGCTCCTTGGTCGGCCGCACTTCCGTGCGCCCCGCGTACAGCCAGTAGTACCCGAGCTCGTTGTACTCGGCCGGGGTGAAGCTGACGCGGAAGATGTCCTCCGCCGTGTTCGCGCCGGTGGCGGTGAACAGGTTGCCGAATGGCACCGTGAGGGTATCGCGGCCGGCGAGCACGACGTTCGCCGCGTTCAGCGCCGCCTGGTAATCCGCCTGTGCATTCGCCCCGGGAACGCTGGCGCGATAGAACAGCACGCGGGCGCGGATCGCCTCGACCGCCATCGGCGTGGCGCGGCGGGTGTCGGACTTGTTGGTGACCATCGACGCCGCCTTGTCCAGGTCGCTCAGGATCTGGGTGTACACGTCGAGCACGGGCGTCCGCGTGTACTTCGCGGCATCGTCCGCAGATTGAACCGGCGCGAGCGGCATCGGCACGGCGCCCCAGAACTTCACGAGGTTGGAGTAGCCGAGCGCGCGGAGGAAGTAGGCTTCGCCCATCACCTCGCGCTTCGTCGCCGTGTCGATCGATGCCACTTCCGGAACCCGGCTCAGGATCACGTTGTCGCGGTCGATCTGCCGGTAGATCGCCGTCCACATGTCGGTGACTTCCGGGTTGTCCGCCGCGATCTGGTTGTTCTCGATGTCGCCGAGGAACTGGTAGGTTCCTACCCAGGTGCTGTTGTCCGCCGGCAGGTCGCCCAGCAGCTGGATGTCCAGCCCGTAATAGCTGAGGCTCTGGAGGCCGTCGTAGGCACCGGTCAGCGCCCCCTGGGCCGACTTCGAATCGACAATGATCTGGTCGGCGGGGATGTTGCTCTGGGGCGTCGTGGTGAGGACGTTGTCGCAGCCGGCGGCGAGAAGCGCCAGGGCCGCGGCGGGAAGAGCTCTAGTGAGTCGCATGAATCGCTGTTGCCTCATTTGAGATGAGTGGCTCGCGGAGGCCCCGCTCACCAGGCGGCGCTGACGCCGAGGGTGAAGGTGCGGGCGAGCGGATAGGCGTAGTAATCGACACCCATCACGACGTTGGACCCGATGCCGGCGCTGTTCACGTCGGGGTTGTAGCCGGTGTAATCCGTCCACGTGTGCAGGTTGCGGCCGGAGAGGTAGAGGCGTGCATTGCTCATCCGTGCCGCGGAGGCGAGGCGATCCGGAAGCTTGTAGCCGAGGGTGAGCTCACCGAGGCGCACGAACGAGCCGTCTTCGACGAACCGGCTGCTGATCACGTCCGCGCCCGAGGTGCAGTCGTAGCTCATGCGCGGCACGTTCGTGATGTCGCCTGGCTTCTGCCACCGCGCCAGCGCAATCGTGGACTCGTTGTCCCACGTGCAGCCGCCGTCGTCGGTGAAGATGCGCATCATGTTGAACACCTTGTTCCCCTGGCTGAACTGCACGAAGCCGCGCAGGTCGAAGTTCCGGAAGGTGAAGGTGTTCGTGAAGCCGCCGTAGTACTTCGGCTGCGGGCTGCCGACGAACATGCGGTCGGTCGGCGAGTCGGTCTCGGTGCCGTCGGCGTTGGCGAACACCGCATTGCCGGTCGCGGGATCCACGCGCAGGAACTTGTAGAGATAGAACTCGCCGAGCGGCTGCCCGACGGCGGCGACCGACGTGATGCGGCTGCTGACGTTGAAGGTGGCGAGCTGCCCGCCGTACAGCGCGGTGACCACGTTGCTGTTCCAGGTGACGTTGAGGTCCGAGGTCCAGCCGAGCCCGCGCGGACCACCGTCGAGGTTGACGGTGTGCAGGCCCATGTCCACGCCGCGGTTCCGGATGCTGCCGATGTTGGACCAGATGCTGGTGTACCCGCTCGTGGCCGGGATCGGACGGCGCACCAGCAGGTCATCGGTATTGCGGTTGTACCAGTCCACGATCAGGCTCGCTCGCCCGTCGAGCACCGAGACGTCGGCGCCGAGGTCGACTTCCTTCGTCGTCTCCCACTTGAGGCCCGGATTGCCGAGCTGGGTGGGCGACACGCCCGCCTGGCCGCTGTACGGCGTCCCGCTCGCCAGGCTGCGGCTGGCAAAGTCGCCGATACCCTGGTTGCCGGTCACGCCGTAGCTCGCGCGCAGCTTGAGGGTGGCGAGGTTCGCCAGTGCCTGGGCGAAGCTCTCGTCGGTCACGTTCCAGCCCAGCGACACGGCGGGGAAGATGCCGTAGCGGTTGTCGGCGCCGAAGCGCGACGAGCCGTCGGCGCGAAGGCTCGCCGAGAGGAGGTAGCGCTCCCTGTACGACCAGTTCGCGCGGGTGAAGAAGGACACGAGGTTGTTGTCCGTCGCGCTGCCGTCCCACGACGTGATCGTCGCCGCGTTCGCGACGTACGTGCTGAAGCCGGCCGGGAACCCTTCACCGCGGGTGAAGCTCAGGTTACGGTGGTTGTACTCCACGCTCGCGCCGCCGATCACGCTCAG
>CAMLIU010000288.1 GCA_946479995.1 uncultured Gemmatimonadota bacterium
CCGCCCTTCGTTCCGCTACGCCCTCGGCGGGGTTACTCTCTGACAGCTGGCCCTGGTCCCCCTTGAGTGCACCCGCCGCTTCCGCGCATGTCGAACGAGCTGCTCGAGATCCATGTCGTCGCCCATACGCACTGGGATCGCGAGTGGTACCACACCGCCGAGCGATTCCGGCAGCGGCTCGTCGCGCTCGTGGACGCGCTCCTCGACGACCCGCCCCCGCCCGGGGAAAGCTTCCTGCTCGACGGCCAGGCCATCGTGCTGGAGGACTACCTGCAGGTCCGCCCGGAGAGAGCAGCAGAGCTTTCGGCGCTGCTCCGTGACGGACGGCTGGAGGCGGGACCGTGGTACGTCCTGGCAGATGAGCTGATTCCGAGTGGAGAGGCCCTGGTGAGGAACCTGCTCACCGGGCATGAGGTCGTGCGCCGCCTGCGCGGTGAGCCGCCGCCAGTGCTCTACTGTCCGGACTCCTTCGGCCATCCGGCCATCCTCCCCGAGCTCGCGCGCGGCTTCGGCTGCTCGCTCATCGTGCTGTGGCGCGGGTATGGGAGTGCACGCTGGCCGGCGGGGGACGCGGCGCTGTGGCGTGGACCGTCGGGCATCACCGTTCCGCTCTACGCGCTTCCGCCGGACGGCTACGAGTTCGGCAGCTCGCTTCCGACGGACGTGCGGCAGGCCCACGAACGGTGGATGCGCATTCGCGCCGTCCTGCAGCCACGGTCGGCGCTCGGCGTGACGCTCCTTCTCAACGGCGCCGATCATCACGCGCGCCAGGAGGGCCAGCGGGAGGCGGTGCATGCACTCTGCGCCGCCGCCGCTCCCACGCGGATAGTGCCGAGCAGTTTGCGCGGCGCAGCGACGGCCATCGTCGGCGCCGGAGCCGAGTCCTCGCTCCCCGTGGTGGAGGGAGAGTTGCGCGATTCGTACGGGTACGCGTGGGCGCTCCAGGGCACCTTCGGCGTCCGGGCAGCACAGAAGCGCGGCAATGCCATCGCCGAACGGCGCCTGGTGCGCGACGTCGAGCCATGGATCGCCCTGCTGCCCGGCGGCGCAGGCTCCGGCGCTCGTGCACTGCTGAACGCCGCGTGGCGCACCTTGCTGCAGTCGCACCCTCACGACACGCTCTGTGGCACCTCGATCGACGCCGTGGCGGCGGCGATGGACATGCGCCTCGCGTCAGTGACGGAGCAGTCGCGAGGGCTGCGCGACGATGCGTTGCTGGCCCTCGTCGGGCACGAGCGCGAACGAGCGCGCGCCGCGCTCGACGACTCGCGCCCCGTGGTGCTGCTGCGAAATCCGGCGCCGCGGCAAAGGAGCGGCGTGGTGGAGCTGCGACTGGTCGCCTCGGTGGCGAGCGTCGCCGTTGGACCCGGATCGGCGACGCGACAAGGCACTCCTCGACGGCTGCCGGCGTGGGGCGTGGCCGGAATGCCGCTGCAGATCCTTTCGCGAGGCGAGACGATCGCGCTCACGGAGGCGCCCCGCGCATATCCTCGCGCGGACCGCGTTGCGGAGGTGTGCGCACTGGGCTGGGTGGAAGACATGCCGGGCTACTCACTGGAGACGCGACTCCAGTCCCGCAGCGGACCACGGCCGTCGCCGCGTCCCGTGGAGGTGGACGGACTGACATTGGACAATGGACTCGTCCGCGTGTCAGTCACGCCAGACGGAGACGTGCAGCTGGCCGATCTCGCCACCGGTCGGGCGCTCCGCAATGTGCTCTCGTTCCAGCAGCAGGTCGAAGCTGGCGATCTCTACACGCCGGCCCAGCGCGAGGCGTTGCCCCCGCCACGCATCTCTCGCGTTCGCCCAACGTTGCGCGGGCCGTTGCGCGGCGAGATCTCGCTTCGCTTTGCCTTCGGAAGTCGCGGCCGCGGGCGCGGACACTGCGACGTGCGACTGCAGCTCGACGCAGGATCGCCGCTCCTTCGCATCCGGCTGCACGGTGAGAACGAGGACGGCGACCACCGCCTCCGGCTGTGCCTCGCGACCGGGATGGCCGGCGCCGCCACGCTGGCCGACGCGGCGTTCCAGCCGCAACGCCGTGAGCCACTCACCGTACCGGAGAGCGAACAGCATGCGGAGCGTGTCGTGACCACCGCGCCACTCCACCGGTGGGTCGCGAGATTCGGCGTCGGTGCCGGCGTCACCGTTTTCTGCGACGGCCTCACCGAGTACGAGAGCCTCGATGACGGGACGATCGCCCTGACGCTCTTTCGCGCCGTGGGCGAGCTGTCGCGGGCCGACCTGCCCGAGCGCCCGGGTCATGTCGGCTGGCCCGCGCCGACCCCTGGTGCGCAGGCGCGCGGCCCGTACGAAGCGTTGGTCGCCGTGGCGATGCACGGAGGAGACGACTGGCGCACCGTGGAGCAGATCGAACGGCTCGCCGATGACGTGCTTCTCCCGCTCCGCGGTGAGACGATCCGCTACAATCTCGACGATCCGCATCGGGCCGGAGGGCTCGAGCTTGAGGGCGAGGGGCTCGCCTTCAGCGCCGCTATGCCGGCGCGCGCAGCGGGGTGGGTGGCGCTGCGGTGCGTGAACCGTCGTGCCGAGGTCACGCACGGGCAGTGGCGAATCGGACGGCCGGTCACCGACGTGATGCGGGCACGGCTGGACGAGACGCTCATCGAACCGCTTACGGTGCGTGACGGACGGGTGGAGTTCGACGCCGAGCCACACGAGATCGTGACGATCCTCGTGCGCTGAGGCCTCCCGTCTCAACGGCCATGCTGCTCGCCGGCCAGGCGATCACGCCACGCGTCGCCAAGGAAACTGGTGGCGAGCACGGTCAGCACGAGCGCGATGCCGGGGACGAGCGCGACCCACGGAGCGATGACGAGGAGGTCCCGGCCGCCGGCGATCATGTTGCCCCAGCTCGGCGCCGGCGGCTGGATGCCGAGGCCGAGGAACGAGAGGCCGCTCTCGAGCAGGATGGCGTTGCCGACGCCGAGCGTCGTGGCCACGATTGCGGGGCCCAGCGCATTGGGAAGCACATGTCGGAAGAGCACGCGTGACGGAGCGGCGCCGAGGGCGTGCGCGGCGGGAACGAAGGGACGCGAGCGAACGGTCAGCACTTCGCTGCGGATCAGGCGAGCGATTCCCATCCAGCCAGTGGCGACCAGAACCACCAGCACGGTGCGCAGCCCCGGCGACCAGAGCGCCACGCCCACCAGGAGCAGCACCAGCCGCGGCAGCGCGAGCAGCAGGTCGGCGACCGCCATCAGCAGTCGGTCCGTCACGCCGCCCGTCCAGCCGGCAATGGCTCCGAGCAGCGCACCGAGGGCGCCGGCCAGGCCGGCCCCGAGCACTCCGACCAGCAGCGACAGGCGCCCCGCCAGCATCATCCGCACGAACAGGTCGCGACCGAAGCGATCGGTGCCGAGCAGGTGGAAGTCCCCTCGCGCATCGTGCGCGAGCGGCGGTACGAGCCGCCGGGCGAGCACGTCGTCGATGCGCAGCGGATCGCGCGCGCTCAGGGCCGGCACGAGGAGGACGCCGATCACGAGCAGCACGAGCGCCAGAACAGGGAGCGTCCATGCCGCATCGAGCGACCGGCGCCGCGCGCTCGCCTTCCTCACGCTCGCACTCGTGGATCGGCCCACGGCAGCAGCGACTCGGCGGCGAGGTTCGCGACGAGCACGAGCGCTCCGTAGGCGGCCG
>CAMLIU010000289.1 GCA_946479995.1 uncultured Gemmatimonadota bacterium
GCCACCTGCGACAGGGCTCCTCAGTCGTACAGCTCCATGTCCTCAGTGGATGCACCTGCGGCAGGGCTCCGCTCGGCATACGGCTCCCTGCCAAGGGAAACGCAGATCAGCGCAGATCCTTCACCAGCCTGATCCACCGCAGATTCAAACCTCGCGCAGGCCTCGGCGCACCGAGTCTGTCCCCTACACCCCCAAAGCTTCTTGAATGTGTTGTAACGACCTCGGGAGGCTGCTCGGTGCGAGGCGCGTGCTCTCGCACGGAAAGAGCTGCGTTGGATCAGGCAGTCAAGGATCTGCGCTGATCTGCGTTCTCATTCGACTGGGAGCTGTATGCCGAGCGGAGCCCTGCCGAGGTAAGAAAACTCGCCACCGAGCCGAACGGAGAGGCGCCCTGCCGAGGCGGAGCAACGGCGACAGGAGCCCTCACAACGCGGACACCGTCACGCGCACCCAACCGACCGACTTTCCGGGGCACCACAATGCCTACCATCACCGCCATCACCCCGACCCCCCGCCACCCGGGCCGCTTCGAGCTCCTCGTTGACGGGAAGAGCTTCGCGACCCTGTCGCTGGACGCCATCGAACGGCTTCGGCTCGTCGTCGGCGGCAGCGTGGCCGGGCTCGAGGAACGCATCGGCCACGAGGCGGCCGCCCTCAGGACCTATGACCGCGCGCTGAACATGCTTGCCTTCCGCGGTCGTGCTTCCAAGGAGCTGGCGCGATCGCTCGTCCGGAAGGGGGAGCCGAAGGAGCTGGTGGACCGCGCGATCGAACGCCTGACCGAGCAGGGGTTGCTCGATGACGCTGCCTTCGCCGAGTCGTTCACCCGCGCCAAGGTCCTTGGCGCCAAGCAGTCGCGACGACGCGTGCAGCAGGATCTGGCGCGGAAGGGGGTGACGCGGGAGGTGACCGACGCAGCCATCGCCGCCGTGTTCGAGGACGAACAGGTGGATCAGCGCGACATCGTTGAGCAGGCGGCGCGGAAGAAGCTCGTCTCGCTGCGGAAGCTCGAGCCGGTCGTGCGCCGTCGCCGGCTCTACGCCTTCCTCGCGCGCCGTGGCTACGACTCGGAGGACATCCGCGCGGCAATGGACGCGGTGGGGGAGGCGTTGCGGGGAGCGGAGGAGCTGGCCGGCGATACCATCCCTGGCGAGGACGCCGAGGAGTAGCTTCGCGGCTAGGATCGGTGCGCGCGGCGCGGTATCATGGTCGCACGAGCCAGGAACACGCGCAGGTGCCACCTCTCCATCGTCCGGAGTCCGTAGTGTCAGAGTGCCGAATCTGTGGCGGGGCAACGGATCTTTCGATTCGCGCGACCGAGCGAATGTTCGGATCCGGCGGGGAATTCTGGTATGACCGATGTGGCTCGTGCGGCGGTCTACAGCTGCGGGAGATTCCCCGCAACCTCAGCGACTTCTACCCCGACGATTACTACGCCTTCGCCGCCGTGAGCGGATCGTCCGGGGGCCTGCGTGCGCGGATCCGGCTGATCCGTGACGCGCTGGTGTTCAGCGGCGGCCGACGCGTGACGAGATGGATCGAGCCTCTCCTTTCGCCGGGCATGCTCCAGCTTCGTGGCTGGCTCGAGAAGGCGGGTGCTGGCCGCGACTCCCGAATCCTCGATGTCGGCTGCGGCGATGGCGCGCGGCTGCGTCGGCTTCGCGATCAGGGTTTCGAACAGGTGTTCGGGGTGGATCCGTTCGTCGACAGCCCGATCATCCACGGCGGTCGATTGCTCGTGCAGAAGGGAACGCTGGACGACGTCACCGGCGAATGGGACCTGATCATGTTCCACCATTCGCTCGAGCACATCGCTGATCAGCGTGGAACGATGGAGAAGGTTGCAGAGCTGCTGGCCCCTGGGGGTTGCTGCCTGATCCGCATCCCCACGGTAAGCTCCTTCGCATGGGAGGAATTCAGGGAGCGGTGGGTCCAGCTCGACGCACCCCGCCACCTCATGCTGCACTCCACGCGAAGCCTCGAGCGACTTGCGGGCTCGGTTGGCCTGCGGATCGAAGCCGTGGTGTACGACTCCACCAGCTTCCAGTTCGAAGGCAGTGAGCTGTATCGGCGAGATCGGCCGTTGTCCGAGCTCTCGCGCTCGACGTACACACGGAGCGAGCGGCGGGCGTTCGCGGCGCGGGCGGCCGCCCTGAATGCCGAGGGTCGAGGAGACCAGGCGGCGTTCTACCTTCGCCACAGGTAAGCCGCCGCCGCCGACCGGATGCCCGCCTGCGCTCGGTGCGACGGCGGGCCTATATTTCTCCCATGCTCGCTTCCGAGATCCGCCGCCGCTTCCTCGACTATTTCGCCCGCCAGCAGCACGCCGTGCGCCCGAGCTCCTCGCTCGTGCCCGCCGACGACCCCACGCTGCTGTTCGTCAACGCCGGGATGGTCCAGTTCAAGAAGGTCTTCCTCGGCATGCAGGAGCCGCCGGAAGGGAACCGTCGCGCGACGACGGCGCAGAAGTGCGTCCGCGCAGGGGGGAAGCACAACGACCTCGAGCAGGTGGGCCACACGGCGCGGCACCACACCTTCTTCGAGATGCTGGGCAACTTCTCCTTCGGCGACTACTTCAAGCGCGACGCCATCCGCTTCGCGTGGGAGCTGGTCACGAACGAGCTGGGGATCGACCCGTCGCTGCTCCGCGCGACCGTGCACTACAGCGACGACGAGGCGTTCGCGCTGTGGCAGGAAGTCGCGGGGCTGAAACCCGAACGCATCTATCGCCTGGGTGACAAGGACAACTTCTGGCAGATGGCCGACACGGGCCCGTGCGGGCCGTGCACGGAGATCTACGTCGACCTGGCGAAGGTGGCGAAGGACTTCCGGTTTCCGGAAGGCGCGACCGGCGAATGGACGGAGCTCGATCGTTCCGAGTTCTCGCAGGAAGCGTTCGTCGAAGGCGCGGAGGCGGGGCGGTTCCTCGAAATCTGGAACCTCGTCTTCATGCAGTTCGACCGGCAGTCGGATGGCACGCTGATTCCGCTGCCGCGGCCATCGGTGGATACGGGCGCGGGGCTCGAGCGCATCGCGGCGGTGAAGCAGGGGGTGACGAACAACTTCCACACCGACGTGTTCGCGCCGCTGATCGCGAAGGTGGAGGAGGTGGTCGGCTTCGACTACTGGGGCCGCGAGAGCGACGAGTCGCGCACTGGCGTGAAGATCCGTGGCGGGCGGGGCGGCAGCGACGTCGTGCCCAACGCGGTGGATCCGGCGAGCTTCCGTGTGCTCGCCGATCATGCGCGAGCGGTGGCGTTCCTGCTGGCCGACGGCGTCTTCCCGAGCAACGAGGGCCGCGGCTACGTGCTGCGCCGCATCCTGCGCCGCGCCGTACGCCATGCGTGGCTCCTCGGTCGCCGCGAGCCTACGCTCGTGTCCGTGGTGCAGGCGGTGATCGACAGCATGGGCGACGTCTATCCCGAGCTGCGGCAGCGTGCGGAGCACCTGCTGCAGACGACGCGCATGGAGGAGCTGGCGTTCCTCGCCACGATCGAGGGTGGCCTCACGCGCTTCGAGCAGCTCGCCCCGGCGCACACCACCCAGGGCGGCCGCGAGGTGCGCGGGACCATCAGCGGTGAGGATGCGTTCAAGCTGTACGACACCTTCGGCTTCCCGATCGACCTCACGGAGCTGATGGCGCACGAGCGCG
>CAMLIU010000290.1 GCA_946479995.1 uncultured Gemmatimonadota bacterium
AAGCCACTCCAGACCTACGAGACGGACGAGATCACCGTCACCTTCGACCCGAACATCTGCATCCACTCCGGCGTGTGCGTGCGCGGGCTGCCAGCGGTGTTCGACGTCCATCGCCGCGACTGGGTACGGCCGTACGCGGCGACGGCGGACGAAGTGGAGGCGCAGGTGCGGCGGTGCCCGTCGGGGGCGCTGCAGTTCAGGCGGCCCACCGCCGATTGAGGGAGCTGGCTCCTCTTCCTTCCGCTACGACGATGCCCCTCTCCGACGAGCATCGCCGCCAACGGGTCGAACGGTTCGCGCGCTACGAGCGCGAGGCGCGCCGCGACACGAGGCTGGCACTCCTGCGGGCGATCGGCGAGATCGTCTTCTGGACGCTGGCAGGTTTCTTCTGCCTCGGCATGGCCGTGCACACGTTCGACATCCAGATGGGTCGCGTCTACTGGTGGCTCGGCTTCATCGTCTGGATCGGCGGCGTGTCGGGCGCGTCGCTCGCGGCGTACCGGCGCGGGCGGGAGCGAGGAGACTGGTAAGGTCGACGGGCACTGCTACTTCCGGATCGCTACCAGCGCATCCCGGCGAGGGGCGAAGACCAGCGTGTCCTGGACCAGGGGAAAGAGGTAGAAAGGTTTCTGGTCGAAGCTCTTCAGCCAGCGCTGCTGACCGGTAGCCACGTCGATCGCTGCCAGCGTCCCACCCAGGTAGGTGACGTACACGTTGATGCCATCGGTGGCCATGGGGTTGTTGCTAGCCGCTCCTTCACCCGCATCGAATTCCCACTTCCGTGTTCCTGTCGCCGCATCGTATCCCTCCACAAAAGAAGAAGTCGAAGTGGCGATGAGCGTCGAGCCGGCGAGAATCAGCGCGCGGACATCGTCGAGGCCCAGTATGTCCGAACGTCGAGGAATCGTGAACGCGGGAGTGCCCGTTGTCTTGTCCAGCGCGTAGATCCTGCCGTCATCGTTCGAGACGTACACGATGTTGCCATAAGGCACGACACGTCCGATCGGTCCGCTGCCGACGGGCGCCTCGGAGGGAAATGCATAGGTCCACTTGATGGTGCCACTCAGTCGATCGATCGCGGCAACGAGACCGGTGATCGGGTTGGTGAAATGCCGAACGACGAAGTACACCGTCTCGCCGTCGATCGCTGGATCGTAGACGGACGAGTTCCCATCCGAGGCGAGGGTGGCGACCCACAGGGGCGATCCGTCGAGGGCGTTGATTCCGTACGCGTGCCCCGAGCCTGAGCCCGCGAATACGTGCTCCCCGTCGCTGGCGAGCAGGTACAACCCGGCACCATAGCCAGCGAGCCCCTGGCGTTCGGGGTCGAAGGTCCAGCGACGCCGGCCCGAGCGACGATCGAAGGCAGTCACCACGTAGTCGCCAAAGACGGCGTCGTTGCCGACGAGCAGGACGTTGAAGCCGAACATCGTCCGCGAGTCGTAGCCGGTGGTCTGCGCCCGCCATCGGCGCTGGCCAGTCGCACGATCGACGGCGATCAGCTCGTGGGCTGTCGTGCCGAAGTACACCGTACTATCGTCCGCGGCAGGCTGGCCGAAGGCGGCGCCGGGCGACGTCCAGAGCACCTGCCCCGAGTACGTCTCCGGCTTCACGGTGTCGGTCGCACGGCAACTGGCAAGCAGGATGCACAGGAGCCAGCGGTTCCATCGCGCATCCGACATGGATCCGGGAAGTCGCATGTGGCTACATGCACCTCATCACTCGCGTATGGCAAGTAGTCCCCGCGTCGTCGCCCTCTACCTGAAGCGCGCCCACCGCGGCCCGATGGACCGGGTGCGTGAGGCGACTGCCGTCGCGGGCCAGGGCCTCGTGGGGAGCGTCGGCCGCAGCCGGCGCCGCCAGGTCACCCTGCTCGAGCTGGAGAACTGGCAGCAGAGCACCGGCGAAGTCGGCAGCGATGCCGATCCGTCGCGCCGCCGCGCGAACATCGTCGTCAGCGGGATCGCCCTCGCCCGCACGCGCGGCCGAGTGCTGCGGATCGGCGACGTACGCCTCGCCGTCGGCGGCGAGCTCACCCCCTGCGAGCGGATGGACGAGGTGCATCCCGGGCTCCAGGCCGCCCTGCGCCCCGACTGGCGCGCCGGCGTCTTCGCCCAGGTGCTCGACAGCGGGGTGATTCGCGTCGGCGACGCAGTCGGATGGGAGGAAGCCGAGTCGATGCACGCTGGCGCCGTGCTTGCGCTGCGTCAGGGCTGACATGCTCCTCCTCGTCCTGCAGGCCATCGCCGAGCCCGAAGCCACGACGTTCGCCGAGAACGTGAAGGCGTTCGTCGGCTGGATCCGGCTCGCCGCCGAGATCACCGGCGCGGGGATCATCGCCCTCGGCGTGCTGTTCGCGCTATGGGGCTTCATCCACGCCCTGAGCCTCCGCCAGGCGGTCGCGTACACCGACGTCCGCCTCACCCTTGGCCGCTACCTGGCGCTCGCGCTCGAGTTCCAGCTCGGCGCCGACATCCTCTCCACCTCCATCGCGCCGAGCTGGGACCAGATAGGAAAGCTCGGCGCGATCGCCGTGATCCGGACGGCGCTCAACTTCTTCCTCACCCGCGAGCTGCGCGAGGCGGGCCACGCGGTCTCGGCGGCCGAGGCGGGGGCGCCAAAGCCGCGCCCCGATGGTACCATCAGGGGGACGTAGGAAGCCGTTCTCCCCCGTGACGCGCGCCCCTCGGCGCCAGTCATTCTCCGATGTCTCTCCCCCTCGCCATCCTCGACCTCGCGCCCGGCATGCCCGCCGCCGAACGGCAGCGGCTCGATGCCCTGCTCGAGGCGGTGCCGCTCGCCGTCGCCCTGTTCGACGGCGCGCTCACGCTGGTGGCGACGAACGCGCGCTACCGCGACCTCACGGGGCTCGACATGGCGCAGGCGAGCGGGCGGCCGATCTACGACGCCTTCCCCAACGCGCTCGCCGACCTCACCGAGCAGGTGGACATCGCCGCCGCCGGCGCGCCGGTGGTCTCGGTGCGCGTCCCCTTCCAGCACCGCGGTGGACGCCGGCTCGTCGAGGCGACCTTCGCGCCGGTGGTGGACGGACGCGGGGGACGCGGGATCCTGTTCACGGGGAGCGACGTCACCGAGCGCGAGGGACTGCGTGAGGACCTCGCCCGCAGCGTGGCGCAGCTCGAGTCCATCTTCGACGTCATCCCCGACTCGGTGCGCGTGGTGGACGCCGACGGCCGCACCGTGCGCACGAACTCGCAGGCGCAGCAGGAGCACGCGTCGAGCAATCCGCAGACGCTGCGCGAGCTGTGGCAGCTCGACCACCCGCGCACCCTGAGCGGGACGACGCTGTTCGTGCACGAGCATCCCACCGCGCGGGCGCTCCGCGGCGAGACGGTACGCGGCGAGACCCTCGAGGTGCGACGCGGGCCGAATCGCGAGCCGGCGGTGATCGAGCTCAACGCCAACCCGCTCTACGATCCGCACAAGCGGGTGCGCGGCGCCGTCACGGTGGAGCGCGACGTCACCGAGCGCACGCGCCTGCAGCAGCAGGTGCAGACGGAAGCCGAGCGGCTGGAGCGCATGGTGCAGGAGCGCACGCGCGAGCTGCTCGCGCTCCAGGAAGCGACATCGCGCGACCGCCGCCTCGCCGCGGTGGGCCAGCTCGCCGCCGGCGTGATGCACG
>CAMLIU010000291.1 GCA_946479995.1 uncultured Gemmatimonadota bacterium
GAATGGGACCCCCTTTCTCTGCAAGCGGTGTTTCGGACGCGATCCAGATCGTTGCTCGCGCCTCGTACTCCGGCTTCACCATCTTCGTGGCGATCACGCCGCCCAGCGTGGAGAGCAGAACTACGGCGAGGAGCAGCCACTTGTACCGGCGGATCGCGGCAAGCGGCCGCTCGAGCGGCGAGCGCGCCGGCGCGAGGGTAGGCTCCCCTCCCCACCCCTGCCCTGAGGGCGCCGGCGGCTGCACGGTACCGGCGGGTACGAGATCGAACGATGCTGCGTTTTCAGCCATGAAACTGCGCTCTCTCAAGGGGAAAATTGGTACATCAATCTGTGCGTCATCCGGCGCGTGCGTGGCACGAGCCGGGAACTATCGCCTGGTCAGGGTGATGATGGCGACGGCCGCGCTCAGTGCGATGGACCCGTACTGCACGATGCTCATCCAGCTGAAGTGCTTCTCCGGGGGCACGTATATCTCGTCCCCCGCCCGCAGGTGCAGCCGGTCCAGCGACAACCCGTCCGTGACCGCCGTCCGCGTATCCTCGGCATTCCAGATCGTTTCGCCCGCCCGCCGGATGGTCATGCCATTGAGGTTCGCATCGCCAGCCGGCCCACCCGCCTGCATCAGCACGTCGCTCAGCAGCACGTCCGCCGGCGTATAGTAGAAGCCCGGTCGCCCCACCTGCCCCAGCACCGCCAGGCGCAGCATCGGCGTCGCCCGTGCCGTGGAATCCCGCAGGTACCTGGCCAGGTGATGCGACAGCGCGTCATTCAGCTCCGACCGCAGCACCCCCTCCAGCGGCAGGTCGTCCATCCGCGGCAATGGCAGCATCTTCCCTGCCCGCACGGTGATCGTGTCGTTGTACGGCACGCTCCCCAGGAGCTGGACCACGATCCGGTCCCCGTCCTGGAAGTCGCCATGCTCCAGCCGGTTCCGCAGCAGGAACGCCTCCCCCGCGCGGTTGTGCTCCTCCGCCGCCTTGAGCTCCTGCTGCAGCGCCGCCCGCGTCTCCAGGTCCTTCGTCTGCTGCGTCACCCGCGCCTGCGCCTGCGCGGCTGCGCCAGAACAGGCAACGAGCGCCACTGAAAGAACCAGCTTTCTGCCACCGATCATTAATAGCACTCTTTCAATTGGTCCCAGTCGATTGACGCGCGATGACAGTACGACTCGTCGCGCCCCCACACCAGCTGTTGCGCGCACGCCACACTACCACCCACCCGTGCCACACCGGGCGGGCACCCACGCAACGCCATCGCTCCTCCACGCCCCGTTCCGGCCCGCAACTCACCGCCCGCCAACCCCCTCGGCCGTCCGGCACGCTTTTCGACTGTCACTCCATAGCGAGGAAGATGCCGCGGCGTTTTCGCTGCTTGCCGCCCATCACCCCTCATCCTATGGTTGACCCGTTGGCCGACACCTGCCTCCCTACCCCGCTGCCGCTGTGAAGTTGATTCGCCGTACTCGCCGAGCCCCCGGCCACCTGGCCGTCATTGCCCTCGCCGCCTCGGCCGCGCTCGCCTGCGGGTCGGGCACCGAGCCGAAGCCCACCGTGAAGGTCTCGGCCGTCATCATCGACCAGGGCTCCTTCGCCATCGAGCGCGGCTACCACGCGCCCCTCACCGCCACCGTGAAGAACGACGCCGGCGAGACGGTCCCCGTCCCCGTGGTCTGGCGCAGCTCCATGGAGTCGGTGGCCACCCTCGACGTCAACGGCAAGCTCGCCGCCCTCGACACCGGCGTCACCCTCGTCACCGCCTCCACCCTCGGCGTCACCTCGCAGCCCATCGCCGTGAAGGTGGTGTGGCAGGGGGCAGCGAAGATCGAGACGTACCAGTTCACCGCCCCCGGCGCCGCCAGCCCGTCGGCCACCGTGGGCGACTCCATCCACGCCCGGGTGCTCGACCTCAAGGGGAACCCGGTCCCCGGCGTGCGCGTGGCCTTCGCCGCCACCGTGGGTGGCGGCTCGGTGTCGCCGGCCCTGGACACCACCGACCGCAACGGCGTCGCCGCCGCCCAGTGGACCCTCGGCAGCTCCTACGGCGCCAACCAGGTCACCGCCTCCGTCATCAGCGACGACGACAAGCCGATGACCTTCGTGGACGGCGCGCCGGCCACCTTCGTCGTCACCACGTTCAACGCGGTGAGCGCCGTGGACGGTGACAACCAGTCCGGCCAGGTCATGAGCAAGCTCCCCGTGGCGCCGAGCGTGAAGGTGGTGGACGTGAACGGCAACCCGCGCCCCGGCGTGCCGGTGACCTTCACCCCCAGCGCGGGGGGACGGGTGGCAACGACCACCGTGTCCACCGGCGCCGACGGGGTGGCGTCACCCGGCGCCTGGACGCTCGGCGACGTCACCGGCGACCAGCAGCTCATCGTCACCGTGGAGGCGGCGAAGTTCGTCATGCACGCCACGGGCACGGGCACGGCGGTCCACATGGTGCCCACCCTCGTGGCCGCGGGAGGCTACGCCACCTGCGCCATCAACCAGAACGCCACCGTGAGCTGCATGGGGCAGCAGCCCCTCGTCGGCGACGGCACCAACGTCAATCGCACGAGCCCCACTCCCACCTCGGGCGCGGTCAGCTTCACCACCCTGCGCGGGAGCGCCACGCACTTCTGCGGCGTGGCGGTGGACCAGAGCATCTGGTGCTGGGGGATCAACGCCCTCGCCGACACCACCGGCGCCGCCGCCGGCAGCACCACGCCGAGGCAGCTCGGCAGCACCCGCACCTGGACCACCGTCGCCCCGGGCTATGCCCACAACTGCGCCATCGCCAGCGACGGCCTCACGTACTGCTGGGGCGCCAACGCCGCCGGCCAGCTCGGCGACCGCACCACCACGCTCCGTTACACGCCGGCGCCGGTATACGGGGGATACATGTTCTCCGCGCTGGCCGCCGGCACCGACCACACCTGCGGCCTCGCCAACGGCGCCGCCTTCTGCTGGGGGCTCAACCAGAGCGGCCAGCTCGGCGACGGCACCACCACCAACCGCCTGAACCCGACGGCGGTGAGCGGCGGCCTGCAGTTCATGGCCATCGGCGCCGGCGAGGCGATGACCTGCGCCCTCTCCACCACCGGCAAGCCGTACTGCTGGGGAAGCATCTCCGCCGCGCTCCCGAAGCAGGTCACCCCGAAGGACTACCCGAACGCCCCCGCCTTCACCCAGCTCTCGGTGGGCGGCGGCCACGCCTGCGCCCTCACTGCCGACGGCACCGCGTACTGCTGGGGCGACAACCGCGCCGGCCAGCTCGGCGACAGCAGCACGGTGAATCGCGCCGACCCGGTACCGGTCGCCGGCGGAATGAAGTTCAAGGCGATCAGCGCCGGCTACCAGCACACGTGCGCGCAGACGATGGATGGGTCGGTGGCGTGCTGGGGGCTCAATAGCGTTGGAGAACTGGGGGATTCGGTGACGGGGCCGAGGCTCGTGCCGCGATACGTGGTGGTGGGGGTAAATCCGTGATCGCCAACTACAACTGACGTACTTCGTACCTGGTACCTCGTACCGGGACCCAGGAGTCCGGCCCCTCCAATGTGGGGCCGTTCCCTTATCGCCGAGACGGATTGTCGGCACATTGGAGAGCCCAGCCCGCAGGTCCGGATACGTCGTACGAAGTACCTGCTACGTCAGTTGTCGT
>CAMLIU010000292.1 GCA_946479995.1 uncultured Gemmatimonadota bacterium
GGCGTGCGCAGCTTCGGTGAGCTGATCGGCCACGTGGCGGGGGCGCAGAACATGTTCTGCGCGATCGCCCTCGGCGAGAAGCCGCCCGCCGAGGACGCGGTGGAAAAGGCGGCGACGACGAAGGATGCGCTGGTGAAGGCGCTGCAGGCGTCGAACGAGAACTGCCGCCGGGCCTACGGGCAGGGCGACGCCGATGCCGCGGGGATGGTGAACGTCTTCGGCCAGCAGCGGAGTCGCCTGTTCGTCCTCATGATGAACGCGACGCACGACAACGAGCACTACGGCAACGTGGTGACCTACCTGCGCATGAACGGCATCGTTCCGCCATCGAGCCGGCCGCGGGCGGGAAGCTGACGATCTGCGACGCTCGGCCGGTTGCGACGAAGGCCCCGGGCAGCTGCCCGGGGCCTTCGTGCGCGACGCTTCGCGATGCGGCCTAGTACGTCGTGAAGTTGTCCATCCACGCGTTCGGGTACACCGAGTACGATGCGAGCCCGGATGCCGCCTTGGCCACCTCGCACGAGTCGTACTGGAAGGTCTTCGTCCCCTTGGCGAGTGCCGAGGCCGGGTTCGATACGAGCGTGGTGCTGGAGATGGAGTTTGCGGCCGCGAGCTGCTCCGGGGTGAGGATCTCGTTCAGCCCCGACATCGTGGCGCCGAGCATGGTGTTGTTCCCGTTCGACGTCATGGTGCCACCCACCATCACGATTCCCTTCCAGAGGTTGTTGCCGTTGATCGTCAGGTTGCCCATCACGATCAGCGTGCCGCGCCCACCGTACGTGCTCAGCGTCAGGTCGCCGTTGACGCGGATCACCGGGTAGTAGTTCGGGTCGCTGAAGTCCGGCCAGTTGGCCAGCGCGTCGTCGCCACTGGTGAAGGTATAATCGGGCTGGATTCGGTCGGTGTTGAGGATGCCGTTCCAGTCGATCTTGATGGAAGCGTTCGTCTGGGCCTGGGTGCCGAGGAACTGAATGGGTGGATCGCCGGTCGGCGTGAAGTTGCCGTTGGCACTGTAGTCGTCGGTCGGCACGGCGACGCCGGCCACCGTGGCCTTCTTGCCGCAGTTGTCCACGCCGCTGATCGTGCCCGACGAACCGGTCTTGTCGAGGCCGTTCACGCTCGTCCAGCTCGAGAGCACCTGTACCTGGTTCACGTTCCAGTATACGAGCTGCGCCACCGTGCGTTCGGGGTACTGGTTTGCCAGGTTGGATCCGTCGGCGCCGATCGCGGAGCCCGAGATCGCCTTCGCCGAGTTGTCGATGCCGCGCGAGCGAAGCAGATAGATCGCCGGGCGCTTGTCGGTGGCGACACGCACGCGCCTCGCCGTCACGTAAGCCACTCCCTGCCCGAGGTTCACGTAGGTGGATTCGAACACGGTCGTCGGCGGGAAGCCGCAGACCTTGCAGAACCCCGGCTCGTTCCGGCGGGCCATGAAGCTTTCCAGGCCGGCCTGCGCGATCATGTACGCGCGACTTTCGCCGCGCTGCGAGTTGTTCGTCATCTGCTCGGCCGTCGTCGCTGCGTAGGCGGCCGCGAGGGTGATGGTGAGGAAGGCGATGACGAGGATCGCCATCGGCAGGGCGAAGCCGTTGCGTGCGCGGCGCGCGTGCCCATCTCCGTCGGTCGCAGCCGGTCCCCGCTGAAGTGCTCTATGGATTCTCATGGGTCTCTCCGGTTCTTGAAGAACACGCCCGTCACCAGCGCCGCCTGCTTGGCCTGCTTGCTGTTGCGCGGCACCTGCACGCTGGCGCCGGCGAGCACGAGCTGGAGCCCGCGCACGGTATTCAGGTTCGCCGGCACCGGGCTCTGTGCCGTGTCCTCGTTCAGCACGTAGAAGCGGAACTTCGCCGAGGTGTCGAACGGGGCGACGATCTCGTCGCTGATCGTGGTTCCGCTCGCCGTCTTCAGGCGGCGGAAGAGGCCGCGCCGCCCGGGGTACGCCTTCGACGTATCGAAGGCATACGTGACGCGCTGGTAGATGAACACCGGCCACCCGGAGTTGGGGGTGCCGTTCGGCGGATCGGGCACCGTGATCATGCGCGTGCTGCGCCCGCCCACGGTGATCGACAGGATTCCCGGACCGACCACCGAATCGGTACACGTGCTCACGAGGCCGTTCGGGATCGCGCTGATCGGCGACGGGTTCGCGGCGGACGAATACTTGTAGATGCCGGTCGCCGAGTCCCGGTACGCCCACCCCGCGTACACGGCGAGGGAGCTGAGCGCCGAGTCCACGGGCACGAGCGCCATCGTGACCGGCGACGTGGTATTGCAGAGCAGCCCGAAGGCGATCGGCATGCGCACCGACACCGAGTCCTTGCTGGCCGCCACCAGGCCGTCGTAGTCCTGCACCATGCGAAGGTCGGTGAGCATGATGTTCATCGCGTTGCGCGACACTGATCGCGCGTCTCGCAGCGCCAGCTGCCCCTCGCTGAACCGCGCCTGCACGAGGATGAGGCGGACGAGCGCCGCACCGATGACCCCGAGGATCACCATCGCGGTCAGCATCTCGGCGAGCGTGAAGCCGCGCCGACTGCGTCGAATGGAGTGTCTCATATGAACAGCGGGCTCTTGGCGTAGGTCTTGGCGCGCTGGAAGTTCAGCGTGTCGTGCCTGGTCGGGTCGGACAGCGGGGTGAGGATCACCTGCACGTTCTTGTACTCGCTGCCGGTCTTGGACTGGGTGTACGTCACGCGGCGCAGGTACTTGAACCGTCCGGCGATCACCGTGTCGGTGCGCGGCGCGTACGCCGGGATGGAGTCGTACGGCAGCACCGAGAAGCGGTTCGACTGCTGCATCAGCACGAAGGTCCGGGCGGAGAGCATGTCCAGCGCTCGCGCCTTGGCGGCGGTGCGCGCCGAGAGCACGCCCAGCGAGCCGATGACGAGCGACAGCAGCGTCATCGCGATGACGATCTCGATGAGCGAGACGCCCTTTCGTGGACGACGGGCGGCGGCTGCTGCGGGACGCGGGCGAAGTGTTGGCATTGGCGTCGCTCCTTTAGAGAATCTGGACCAGGCCGCCGCGCAGCATCCGCACGCGCTTTTTCACGCCTCGTCCGGTGATGGTGATGGAGAGCGAATCCGCGGCGAGACCGGGCGGGTAGATCTCCAGCGACGAGCGTGACAGCGTCAGGTCGCTCGCCTTCAGGTTGTAAGCGGAGGTGGGACCGAAGTTGCGCCGCCGGTAGACCGTCCCTGCACGGTCGGTCAGCCGGAGCTCCATCTTGGTGAGGTCCATCGTGATGGTGAGCGGCTTGCGGTTTCGGCCCACGAGGGCGAACGCCGTTTGCAGCTCCTGATCGACCGCCTGGGCAGCGCGCGTGACCCGCCATCCCGTGAGGATGCGAGAGGTCTTGCCGAGCGACATCATCGCCAGGATCCCGACGATCCCCATGACGACGACGAGCTCAAGCAGGGTGAAGCCGCGCCGGATACGTGCGGATTGGTAGCTCATGCCCCCTCCAGTGGCACTGTCCGGACCGCTTGCGGAGTTGGTATTCATGTCGTTGTATGACAAGCGATTAGCCTCGGAGTCTCTGATCGGGTCGGTCGTCCTGTCCCGCAAAAAGTTGCGAGTCCTGCACTCCTGTAGCGCACG
>CAMLIU010000293.1 GCA_946479995.1 uncultured Gemmatimonadota bacterium
GCGTACTCGGTGCCGCCGCTCTCCGCCTGGAACTTCAGGTCGAACGCCTTCGCGAAGTTCTGGCCGAGGTTGTGCGACGTGCCGGCCTGCAGCGCCTTGTTGTCCTGCATCATCGCCTCGCAGGAGTAGGTGCGCAGCGCGCCGGCGAACTTCTCCGCCTCCGTCTTCTGGCCCGTGATCACGGGCATGGCGATGTAGCTCTCCATGAAGTCGCGGTACACGCCGAGCATGCGCCGCGTCTCCTCCTGCGCCTCGTCGTGCGTGGCGTGCGCCGTGTGCCCTTCCTGCCAGAGGAATTCCGTCGTCCGGAGGAAGAGGCGCGTCCGCATCTCCCACCGCACCACGTTCGCCCACTGGTTCATGAGGATCGGCAGGTCGCGGTAGCTCTGCACCCACTTCGCGAACATCGAATAGATGATCGTCTCCGACGTGGGTCGGACCACGAGCGGCTCGTCGAGCTTCTTCCCGCCGCCGTGCGTGACGACGGCCGCCTCGGGCGCGAAGCCCTCGACGTGCTCCGCCTCCTTGTGGAGGAACGACTCCGGGATGAACAGCGGGAAGTACGCGTTCTGGTGGCCGGTCGCCTTGAACATGTCGTCCAGCGCCCGCTGCATCCGCTCCCAGATCCCGTAGCCGTTGGGACGGATGACCATGCATCCGCGCACGGGCGAGTAATCCGCCAGCTCGCTTCGCAGCACCACTTCATTGTACCACGCGCTGAAATCCTCGGCGCGTGGGGTCAGCTTCTTGTCGTCAGCCATGCCTGCCGTCGTTCGTGAGTGTGACGAATTCCTTCGCGCCGCTCGCCTGTGCGGCCTTCTTCTGTTTCGACAGCGTCTGCGGCCGCAGCGCGTACTCCACCGACTGCCCCGCGGCACGGCGCCGCGCGGCCTCCCGCATGATCACCGGCAGCGGCACCGACTCGTCGGCCGCGAGCCAGACGTCGGCGGTCGTCGGAGCGACGTTCATCAGTCCGCGCGCCCGCAGCAGCTCGCCGAGCACCACGTCTCCCATGCCGAAGCCAAGCGCCGGCATGTCCGCGCCGCCGAGCGACTCGAGCAGCGTGTCGTACCGTCCGCCGCCACAGATCGCCCGGAACTCCCCCGAGCGGTCGAACAGCTCGAACACGATGCCCGTGTAATAGGCGAGCCCACGCACGATGGACAGGTCGAGGCGGAGCCACGAGTCGTCGCCGCCGAGGAGCGCGGGTACGTACTCCAGGAAGTGGCCGAACTCCTCCACCACGGCCGCAGCGTCGCCGCTCCCGATGCTCGCCTGCAACCCGGCGAAGGTGACGTCGGCGATGCCGAGGATGCGCGCCACCGACTCCCCGCTCACGCCAAGCGCCTCGAGCTTCTCGCCCGAGATGGCCGCGGGGGTGCGCTCGAGCTTGTCGATCACGCCGTACACGGCGGGAATCGCATCGTCCGCCACGCCCAGGCTGCGCAGGTACGCCTGCAGCAGTCGACGATCGGACACGCGCACGACGACGTCCTTCGACGTCAGTCCGAAGGCGCGCATCATGTCCACCGCGCACGCCACGAGCTCCGCGTCCGCTGCGACCTCCGCCGCGCCGAAGATGTCGACGTTGAGCTGGTAATGCTCGCGCAGCCGTCCCTTCTGCTGCCGTTCGTAGCGGAAGAGCTGCGGCATGGAGAACCACCGCACCGGCTTGCGCAGCGCGTTCGCGCGCGCGGCCACCATGCGGGCCACCGTGGGCGTCATCTCGGGACGCAGCGCGACTTCGCGCTCACCCTTGTCGGTGAAGTTGTAGAGCTGGCCGACGATCTCCTCGCCGCTCTTGCGCGTGTAGAGCTCCAGCGGCTCGAGCGGCGGCCCGTCGTATTCGACGAAGGCGTACCGCCGCGCGACATCGCGCCAGGTGCGCATGATGTACGCGCGCTCGGCGAGCTCCTGAGGATAGAAGTCGCGGAAGCCGGGAAGAGCGCCTTTGAACATCCCGTAAAGCTAGCCGGTGAACGGAGATACCTGCAACCGCGCCATCGCGTCGCCAACGGTGTGGAACGAGCCGGTGACGAGCACCGTCCCCGCGTCGCGCTCCGCGACGCGCAGGGCGCGCTCGAAATCCGGCTCCGCCTCGGCGTGCAGCCCCTCCGCGTGCGCATATCGGACGACTTCCTCGAGCGCCCAGGCGCGGCTCGACGGCGCCGTCGGCGCGTTCGTGAGCACGAATCGCGAGACCACCGGCGCCAGCGCCTCCAGCATGGAGCGCCAATCCTTGTCGCCGAGCGCGCAGAGGAGCGCGACGACCGGACGCTCGTGCGCCACGAGGCGGAGGCTCGCGGCCAGGGTGCGCATGCCGTCCGCATTGTGCGCGACGTCGAAGATCCACTGGCCCACCTGCTGGAAGCGGCCCGGCAGCCGGATCCGATGTGCCGCCTCCACCGCTTCGGCGAGGGGCACCGCGAACGGCGCACCGGCTGCATCGAGGAGGGCGAGGGTGAAGGCGAAGTTCGCCGCCTGATGCTTCCCCACCAGCGGCGTCTCCACCACGCGATCGTCGCCGAGGGCGCGAAGCCGGAAGCGCGTCCCCCGCGGACCGACGGCCAGCTCCGTGATCTCGCACTCCTCCACCACCACCCGCACCGGCGTTGCGCCGGCCGCCCGCGCATCGCGCGCCAGGTGGCCTCGCACCACCGCATCGGGCTCCCCGATCACCGCCGGTCGGCCACTCTTGAAGATCCCCGCCTTCTCCCCGGCGATGGCTTCCAGCGTGTTCCCCAGGTATTCCATGTGGTCGAACCCGATGGACGTGACGCCGGCGGCCACGGGATCCACGACGTTTGTGGAGTCCAGGCGTCCCCCCAGGCCGGTTTCGACGATGGCGACGTCCACACGAGCGGCCGCGAAGTGCGCGAAGGCGAGCGCGGTCGTCGCCTCGAAGAAGGAGGCGCCGAGCCGTTCGACGGTCGGAGTCCAGCGGTCCACGAACGAAACGACTTCCTCGGTCGAGATGGGCACGCCCCCGACGACGATCCGCTCACGGAAGTCCACGAGGTGCGGCGACGTATAGCGTCCGACGCACAGTCCTCGCGACCGCAGCAGGGCATCTGCGGTCGCGACCGAGCTTCCCTTCCCGTTCGTTCCGGCGAGGTGGATGACGGGATACGCCAGCTGCGGCTCGCCCATCTCCGCGAGCAGGGCGCGCGTGCGCTCGAGTCCGAACCTGACGCTTCCGGTCGTGCGCGCGAACAGGTACTCGAGCGCCGACGAGTACCGTGTCAGGGTGAGGCCCACCCGCTGGCAGCGGGCCGTCCGCTCATGTGCCGCAGCAGCTGCCCGACGGTGTGCTTGAGCTCCCGGCGATGCACCACCTGGTCCACCATGCCATGGTCGAGCAGGAACTCGGCGGTCTGGAATCCCTCCGGGAGGTCCTGGCCGAGCGTCTGCTTGATCACCCGCGGACCGGCGAATCCGATCACCGCGCCCGGTTCGGCGAGAATGGCGTCGCCGAGCATGGCGTAGCTGGCGCTCACGCCGCCGGTCGTGGGATTGGTGAGGATCGCGATGTACGGGATGCGCCGCTCGGCGAGCTGGGCGAGCACCGCGCTCACCTTCGCCATCTGCATCAGC
>CAMLIU010000294.1 GCA_946479995.1 uncultured Gemmatimonadota bacterium
CGATCGTCGTCTCGGAAGAAGCCAAAGTGATCCAGCGGGTCGGGGCCGAAGCTGCTCGCGTCCTCCCCCGCCGCGCTCGCGAGGGCCGATACCAGCTCGGGCGGCAGGAGCGAGCGCAGCTCCATCGGCTCCCCCGTGGCCGGATGCCGGAAGCGCAGCCACGCCGCATGGAGGAAGTGCCGCTTCGGAGGCAGCTTGATCAGCCGCCGCCCGCCGCCACCGCCATACGTGTCGTCGCCCACTACCGGATGTCCGACCGACGCCAGGTGCACACGGATCTGGTGCGTGCGCCCGGTGTGCAGGTGCGCTCGCAGCAGGTCCACCACGTCGAACCGGGCGAGCCGCACGAAGTCCGTTCGCGCAGCTCGCCCGGTACTGACGATTGCCATGCGCTTTCGGTCTCGCGGATCGCGCGCGATCGGCTTCTCCACCGTGATCCGGTCGGCGTCCAGGTGCCCCCACGAGAGCACCGCGTAGCGCCGCACGATCTCGCGCCGGGCCATCGCCGCGCCGAGCACCCGGTGGGCGCGGTCGGTCTTCGCCACCAGCAGGAGCCCCGACGTCTCCTTGTCCAGGCGGTGGACGATCCCCTCGCGGTCCTCTCCCCCGAGCCCCGACAGCTCGCTCCCCCGCCCCTTGAGGGCGTTGACGAGGGTGCCGGACCAGTTCCCTGGCGCCGGGTGGACCACCATCCCCGCCGGCTTGTCCACCACCAGGACCTCGTCGTCCTCGTAGACGATGGCGAGGGGAATGGCTTCCGCCACCACGGGACGTGCAACCGGGGGTGGGATCTCGACCACGACGCGTTCACCCTCCACCGGTCGATAGCTCGCCCGCTCGGCGCGGCCGTCTACCGTGACACGGCCGTTGGCGATCAGCGTCGCCGCCTGGGTGCGGGACAGGTCGAGGGCGCCGGCGATGAAGAGGTCGAGCCGTGGCGACCCGGCCGGCGCGGCCAGCTCATGACGGGTGGCGCCTTCCGCGCCGGAGTGGCCAGCGCCGCCGCCGGCGCCGGCCGCGCTCACGCGTCCGGCCCCGGTGCCCCCGAGGGCACGTCGTCGCGCCGCGCCGGCGCGGTGCGCGGCGCCGTATGGTCGCGCTCCTCGCGCGACAGCGACCACGCGAGCAGCAGCGCGCCAACCGTCACCGCCGAATCGGCCACGTTGAACGTCCAGAAGCGGACGTCACGGAACCCGATGTCGATGAAGTCCACGACGCCCTGCGGCGAGCGGACGCGGTCCACGAGGTTCCCCGCGGCTCCGCCGAAGGCGAGCCCCAGCGCCAGCACGCGCAGCCGATCACCCGCCCTCGCGCCGGCGCCGGTCATCCGGTACAGCCGCCAGAGCACGATGAGCGCGATCACGGCGAAACCGCCGAAGATCACCCGCGAGTACTGGCCGAGCGACATGCTGAACGCCGCGCCCGGATTGTACGCCAGCGTGAACCGCACCACCTCGCCGATGACCCGGTGCGGCACGTAGCGCGGCACCAGGAAGTGCTCGGCGAGCAGCTTGGTGATGAAGTCCACCACGATCACCGCGGCGGCCGTGCCCCAGAACAACCGCGCCGACGCGCGGGGTGGGGAGAATGGATCGCTCAGACGGCTTCTCCCCGCTCGGCCGGCACCGCGCCGGCGAAGGGCGCAGCGCTCGGCGACGCCGGCGTCTCCTGCGCCGGTTCCGGTCCTGCCGCCACCGCCCGATCCTCCTGCCACAGCACCCACGCCAGCAGCACGGCGCCCACGCTCACCGCCATGTCGGCCACGTTGAAGGTGGGCCAGCGCGTGGCGCCCACGCCGACGTCGAGGAAGTCCACGACGCCGAGGTCCGACCGCAGCCGGTCGATGAGGTTGCCGATCGCCCCCGCGCAGACGAGCGACAGCGAGAGCACGCGGACGAGATCACCGTTGCGCGTGCTCTGGTAGAGCCGCCACAGGATGACGAGCGCGACGACGGTGAGGACGGTGAAGATCCACCGCGACTGCGGACCGAGGTTGAGCCCGAACGCCGCGCCGGGATTGTAGACCAGCGTGAGGCGGAAGTAGTCGCCCACCACCTCGTGCGGCACGCGCTGCGGCACCAGCGACCGGACGGCGATCGCCTTCGTCACGATGTCGATCACCGTGACGATGGCGACCACCGGCCAGAACAGCAGGGCGTTACTTCCCCTTCGCATCTTCCTCCCGCTGCTTGCACTCGATGCAGTAGCGGGCGTGCGGGAGCGCGTCCAGCCGGTCGAATGCGATGTCATTGCCGCAGTTGTGGCACTTGCCGAACGTCTCCGGCGCGCGATAGAGACGGCGTAGCGCCTCGTCGATGTGCCAGAGGAAGCGTCCATCCTTGCTCGCGAAGAGGAACGCCTTCTCGCGCTCCATCGCGTCGGTGCCCTGGTCAGCCATGTGGAACGAATAGCTGCTCAGGTCCCCGTCGGATTCCTGGGACGTGGCGCCGAAGGCCTCGTCGTATTTCCCCAGCTCCTTCAGCACGCGCTTCCGCTCCTCGAGCAACCGCTTCTCGAAGTGCTGGAGCTGCTTCTTCGGCATCGGCTTGGACTTGCCGCCGGACTTCGTGGTCGCGTTCTCTGACGTGGCCATCGCTACTCGTCCCTGGTTAGGGCAAGGTCAGCGCGGATCCCGTCGAGATCCGCCGTCTGCCTCGCCAGCATGTGTTGCTGCGGCTCGCCACCGATGGTGAGTTCGGTGGCGAGTACTTCCTCGGCGATCCAGCCGCGATGCGCCTCGGCCGCGTCGAGCACGAGCGCGTCGCCCGAGACGGCCAGCTGGATGCGATCGCTCACGGCGAGTCCGGCATCCCGGCGCATACGCTGTACCCTGCTGATCACCTCACGTGCCACCCCTTCGAGCCTCAGCTCCGGGGTGACCGTCACGTCGAGCGCGGCGAAGAAGCCGTGCTCCTCCTGCACCACCAGCTCGCCCGACGCCCGACGGAGGATCGTCAGGTCGTCCGCAGCGAGCTCGTGGGTCTCGCCATCCACCGTCACCACGAGCGGCTCCCCGTGCTCGAAGGCGCGCAGGTGCTCGCTCGTGAACCTCGTCACCGCTTCGGCGGCGAGCGGGGTCTTCTTCCCGAACTTCTTGCCCAGCGCGCGGAAGTTGGGCTTCGCCTCGAGCGTGACCAGTGCGTCCCCGCTCGACGCGAGCTCGATCGCCTTCACGTTGAGCTCCGCGGCGAGGATCGGCAGCAGCGGCCCGAGCGACGATTCCTTCACGTCCGGCGCGACGCACACCATGCGCGGCAGCGGCTGGCGCACGGGAATCCCCGCCTGCTCGCGCGCCCCGCGGCCGAGGCGTGCCAGCTCGCGCACGGCCGCCATCGTCCGCTCCAGCGCCTCGTCACGCGCCGCCTCGCTCCCCTCGCGCACGTACGACGCGAGGTGCACCGACTCGCCGGTGAGCTCGCGGTGCATCCAGTCGGTCACGAATGGCGCGATCGGCGCCAGCAGGCGGCAGGTCACCACCAGCACTTCGTGGAGCGTGGCGAACGCCGCGCGGCTGTCCGCCGAGTCCACGTCGTAGAACCGCTTCCGCGACTGGCGCACGTACCAGTTCGCCACGTCGTCGTCCACGAACTCCA
>CAMLIU010000295.1 GCA_946479995.1 uncultured Gemmatimonadota bacterium
TCCACCACGCCTTCATGTAGTCGGGGCGGCGGTTCTGGTACTTGAGGTAGTAGGCATGCTCCCAGACGTCGAGTCCGAGGATCGGGGCGGGCTTCCCGTCCATGATCGGATTGTCCTGGTTCGGCGTGCTGATGATGGAGAGCTTGCCGCCGTCATTGATCAGCCAGGCCCAGCCGGACCCGAAGCGCGCGCCGCCCGCCGCGTTGAACTGCTCCTTGAACGCGTCGAAGCTGCCGAAGGAGGACTTGATGGCGTCGGCGAGCTTGCCGCCCGGCGCCCCGCCACCCTTGGGCGACATGATCTGCCAGAACATCGAGTGATTCCAGTGGCCGCCGCCGTTGTTGCGAACCGCTGTCCGGATGGATTCCGGCACCGCGTTGAGGTTCTTCAGCAGGTCATCGAGCGACTTTCCCTGCAGCTCGGGCGCCTTCTCGAGGGCGGCATTCAGGTTGTTGACGTACGCCCCGTGATGCTTGTCGTGATGGATCTCCATCGTCTGCGCGTCGATGTGCGGCTCGAGCGCATTCGTGGGATAGGGCAGCGGCGGAAGTGTGAACGGCATTGCAGGTCTCCGTGATGGTTCAGGCGTCGGGAGCTGGGCGCGCTGCCGCGGCAGCGCGTGCCCTCTCACGACGCCAGGAGATGAGCCCCGGCAGCAGCGAGACGATGATCACCGCGATGATGACCTTCTCGATGTGGTGTTCCACGCCGGGGATGTATCGGCCGAGAACGAAGCCGACGAACAGCATGGACCAGATCCACAGTACGGCACCCAGCACATTGTAGGCCGTGTAGCTCTTGTAATCCATCTCGGCCATTCCCGCGACCACCGGGACGAACGTGCGCACGATCGGCATGAAACGCGCAAGGACGAGCGTCTTGCCGCCGTGCTTCTCGTAGAACTCGTGGGCGCGGAACAGGTGTTTCTTCTTGAAGAGCAGAGAATCGTCCCGCGTGAAGAGCCGCGGACCCGAGTACTTGCCGATCGCATAGCCGAGCGAGTTTCCGAGGATGGCGGCGACGGTGAGCAGAAGTCCCAGCAGCCAGATGTGCAGACCGAACTGCGGTTGTGCCGCGAGGAGGCCGGCAGTGACGATGAGCGAATCGCCTGGCAGGAAGAATCCGATCAGCAGCCCGGTTTCGGCGAAGATGATCAGCGTGAGGCCGACATACCCGCCCGCCTGCACGAGCTGGCGGACGTCAGTGAGCTGGTGAAAGAGATCGGGGAGGGACGTCATGCGGAGCGCTGAGTGAGAGACGGCGGGAGCAGCGGAAGTTCGGCACGGGCCACGCAGGGGTCAACCGCGATGCTCGCCGAGCTCGAGCGGCTGGCCGTGGAGGCAGCCCGGATTCCGGCGGAGCGGCGCGGACGCTGGCACCGCGCCGGCCTCAGTCCGCGCGTGGAGCGCCGGCTCGACATCGGCTCGGCAGCGGTCGTCATGCTCCTCGTCGCCGGATGGATCTGGTCCATCACCATGGCGGTGACCGGCCGCCTGCCGAACATGGGTGTGGGGTCCACCGCCGCCGCGATGGCGGCGTCGCTCACGAGCGCGGACGCCACGAGTGCCGCCTACCTCACCGATGCCACCCTCAACGCGCTCGTCGGCAACCTGCGCGGCGCCAGCGGGAAGCTGCGCGTGGAAGTCGTGGCGCCGGGGGAGAAGGTCTCGGACACTGCCGTCGGGGGAGCCACGCTGCGTGTGGAGTCACCGGGAGCGACGGGCTCCGATGTGGCGCCGCGTTCCGGAATCTTCCGCGTCGTCGCCGCCATCGGCTCGGCACTCAAGCCGGTCGGCGACTTCAGCGTCATCGGGCTCGTGCCGCGCAGCACGAAGCAGAACGGCAAGGTGGGACTGTATTTTGTCGGGAACTGGCCAGGCGAGAAGGGGGGCCGCGTGCACGCACCAGGAAAGGCGCCGGCCGATCGGTACCTGCCTCCGTCGGGATTCATCGAGGTGACGAGGACCAACGCGGACACCCGCGTCTCGGAGCACTTCCGGCTGCGCGACTTCCTCACGCACGACCAGCCAAACGTCTGGCCCAAGTATCTCGTGCTGCAGATGCGCAACGTGGACAAGCTCGAGCTCGTGCTCAGCGACCTCGCGAAGCGCGGCATCGACGTCTCGGGGGTGACGGTGATGAGTGGCTTCCGGTCGCCACAATACAACGAGGGAGGCGGGAACACGGCCGGCCGCGCAAGTTTGAGCCGGCACATGTACGGCGATGCGGCCGACATCTTCATCGACAGCAATCACGACGGGGTGATGGACGACCTGAATCACGACGGAAAGGTCAACATCGCCGACAGTCGTGTGATACAGCAGGCGGTGGACCGGGTGGAATCGGCACACCCGGAGCTGGTAGGGGGCGCAGGCGTCTATCCGGCTGAGTCCGGGCACGGACCTTTCATACACATCGACTCGCGGGGATATCGCGCCCGCTGGGTCGGCTCCGGAGGAGGATAAATGAGCAGCGAAAATCGGCGGGAGCGGGACAGGGTAGGAACACCGGTCAAGGGGCCGATCGATCGCCTCGGCGATGCGCTGAAGCCCGACGGTACGCAGGTGGAGATTCCCGATGTGCGCTCGAGCGACCTCGAGCCGTATGTGGGCCTCCGTTACCTCTCGAAGCTGTTCAAGCTGATGGGGGTGATCCTCGGGCTGCTCCTGCTCGCGGAGATCATCACTGGCTTCGTGGCGCAGGGAACGGCGGCGGTGCCCACGCTGCTCGGCGAGGCGAGCCGGCTGATCGTGCTGGCTGGTCTCCTCTGGGGCGTCGGCGACCTGGCCATTCTCCTCATCGACGTCGGGCACGACGTGCGTGCGGCGCGCATCCTGCTCGCGCGCCAGACACACGCGGTGACGGGGGGAGTTCGGCGCAGCGAGAGCGCGCCGGTTTCCCCCCAGCCGCCGGTCACGCCACCGAGAACCGCCGGGCCGGTATGATCGTTGCCAAGCCTGAGGCCGCAATGCAGCACCCACACTTCAACGAGGGCTGACACATGCTCTGGACCATCGCGGTCATTCTGCTCATCCTGTGGCTGCTCGGCTTCTTCGCGTTCCACGTCGGAAGCATCATCCACATCCTTCTCGTGATCGCGGTGATCGTGATCATCTATCGCCTGATCACGGGTCGGCGACCGGTCGTGTAGCCTTTTCTGCACGTCCGGTTGACGAAGGGCGGCCGCGCAGGTGCGCGGCCGCCCTTCGTTCCATTGCAGCCGTGACGAGGTTACTCTGTGCCGCCGGCCGTCCGGCCAACGCATCAGCGCTCTGCCATCACCTCGCATGCCGAACGAGCTGCTCGAGATCCACGTCGTCCCCCACACCCACTGGGATCGCGAGTGGTACCACACCGCCGAGCGCTTCCGGCAGCGGCTGGTGGCGCTCGTGGACGAGCTGATCGACGATCCGCCGGATCGCGGCGAGAGCTTCCTCCTCGACGGGCAGGCGATCGTGCTCGAGGACTACCTGGCGGTCCGTCCCGAGCGAGCGGCCGAGCTCTCCGCGCTGCTTCGCGACGGTCGGCTCGAAGCGGGACCCTGGTACGTTCTTTCGGACGAGCTGATCCCGAGCGGCGAGGCGCTGG
>CAMLIU010000296.1 GCA_946479995.1 uncultured Gemmatimonadota bacterium
CTGACCAAGGTCGTCGGCATGACGTCGGGGATGATGCAGCTCGTCGAGCAGGGTAAGGTCGATCTCGATGCGCCGGTGCAACGCTATCTCCCCGAATGGCAGGGACCGAACAAGGACAAGGTCACGGTGCGCGACCTCATTACGCACCGCTCGGGCCTGCCGGCGTTCAAGACCTATTACAAGCTGAATCTCTCCCCCGATTCCACGCTGACGCTGTTCTTCAACACGCCGCTGGACACGCTGCCCGGCGTGCGGATGGTCTACAGCGACATCGGCGCCATCCTGCTCGGGAAGATCGTCGAGCGCGTGAGCGGCGAGACGCTGGATCGTTACCTCGCCGAGCACGTCTTCCGGCCGCTGGGCATGTTCGACACACAGTATCGGCCCGACTCCTCGCTGCTGTCGCGCATCGCCCCCACGGAGCGCGACCCATGGCGCGGTCGCCTCGTGCACGGCGAGGTGCACGACGAGAACGCCTACGCGCTCGGTGGGGTGTCGGGCCACGCCGGGCTGTTCAGCACGGCGCACGACCTGAGCCGCCTCGCGCAGGCCTACCTGAACGGTGGCGTGCTCGATGGCGCGCGCCTCGCGAAGGCGTCCACCATCAGGCAGTTCACCACGGTGGAGGACAGCTCGTTCTCCAGCCGCGCGCTGGGCTGGGACACGCCGAGCGACCGCAGCTCGGCCGGCCATTTCATCACGCGGCCGGCGTTCGGGCACACCGGGTTCACGGGGACGTCCCTCTGGATCGCCCCGCAGTACGATCTGTACGTGCTCCTCCTCACGAACCGCGTGAACCCGACGCGTGAGCGCAGTGGAATCGGCCGGGTCCGCGTGCAGGTCGCGGATGCGGCGATGAAGGCATTCGATCCCGACGTCGTCGCCGCCTTCGAGGCGCGCGGCGGTTCCACCTCTTCCCACCAGCGGCGATGAACCTCACAGCGATCGACTGGGCCATCGTAGTCGCGTACTTCGCGCTCTCGATGGGCATTGGCATCCTCTTCACCAAGAAGGGGGGCGAGAGCATCGAGGAGTACTTCCTCTCCGGCCGTAACGTCAGCTGGTGGCTGGCCGGTGCGAGCATGGTGGCCACCACTTTCGCTGCGGACACGCCGCTCGTCGTGACCGGGCTGGTGTTCAACAACGGCGTGGCGGGCAACTGGCTGTGGTGGAACATGCTCATGAGCGGCATGCTCACCGTGTTCTTCTTCGCCCGGCTGTGGCGGCGCGCCGGCGTGATGACGGACGTGGAGTTCGCCGAGGTGCGCTACAGTGGCGCCCCCGCGGCCGCGCTTCGCGGGTTCCGCGCCCTCTACCTCGCGATCCCGATCAACCTGATCATCCTCGGCTGGGTGACCCGGGCGATGATCAAGATCCTCACGATCTCACTCGGCCTCCGGCCGGTGCACCTCGGGAGCCTGACGATCTCCGGTGACATCGTGGCGGTCGGCATCTGCTTCGTCATCACGGTCGCGTATTCGGCCGGCGCCGGGATGTGGGCGGTGCTGTGGACCGACCTCATCCAGTTCGTCATCAAGATGACGGCCGTGATCATCCTCGCCGTCTACGCCGTGCAGGCGGTGGGCGGGATGGACAAGCTGCAGGCCGGCCTCGCGGCGAAGTTCGGCAGCGCCAACGCGGCGGTGTCGGTCCTGCCGGTGAAGGTCACGCCGCATGGCCTCGAGGCCTACGCCTGGATGCCGCTGCTCGCGCTCACGGTCTTCCTCTCCGTGCAGTGGTGGGCGGCCTGGTACCCGGGGGCGGAGCCCGGCGGCGGCGGCTACATCGCCCAACGCATCTTCTCGTCGAAGACGGAGAAGGATGGCGTGCTGGCGACGCTGTTCTTCCAGGTGGCCCATTATGCCATGCGTCCGTGGCCGTGGATCATCACCGGCCTCGCCACCGTGCTGCTGTACCCGAACGGCATCGGCCCGACCGGCGACCACGAGGCGGCGTACGTGCAGGCGTTCGTGGACCTGCTCCCCACCCCGTGGCGCGGGTTCATGATGGCGGGCTTCGCTGCCGCCTACATGTCCACCGTCGGGACGCAGCTCAACTGGGGCGCCTCCTACCTCGTGAACGACTTCTACAAGCGCTTCGTCAACAAGACGGCGACCGAGAAGCACTACGTGAAGGTCTCACGCTGGGCCACCGTGCTGCTCTTCCTCTGCTCGGTGTTCGTCACGATGAACCTCACGACCGTGGAAGGCGCGTGGAAGTTCCTGCTCGCCCTCGGTTCGGGGACGGGGCTGGTGCTGATCCTGCGCTGGTACTGGTGGCGCATCAACGCGTGGAGCGAGATCAGCGCGATGATCGCGTCGTTCGTCGTGTCGCTCGTCTCGATCGTCACCGTGAAGAGCCGGTTCGCCGACAACGACCTGCGCGGCGACGCGTGGGTCATGCTCATCACGGTGGCGGTGAGCACCATCGTCTGGCTCGCCGTCACCTTCCTGACGGCGCCGGAGCCGGACAGCACGCTCAATGCCTTCTACGAGCGGGTGCGGCCTGGCGGCCCCGGCTGGCGGCGGGTGAGCGAGCGGCTCGGCTACGGCGCCGAATCGATCCCCGGCGGAGCGATGCAGTGGACGAACTGGATCGCCGGCATCGTGGCGGTCTACGCGAGCCTGTTCGGTGTCGGCAAGCTGATCTTCGGTCAGACGCTGACCGGTGTGATCATGCTCGTCGTGGCCCTGTTCGCCTTCCTCTGGATTGCCCGCTCGTTCCGCGAGGAGGAGTCCAGGCCGCCGACGGCGCGGCGCGAGCCGGTACCGATCGCCGCGGATTGAGCTGGGCCAGCCGCCGGCGGAACTCGCGCCCGGGTGCGGGATTGGTGTAAAGCCGAGCTTGAACCTGCACCCGTGGCGGGGTATATACTTAGGATGTGATGACCGCGCGGCCGGCCCGGCCTGCGCCACACAAGTGGAGGAGCCGTGAGCACGACCAATACCCCAGAAGTCCTGATGACCGTCACGCCCGGCGCGGGCGCCGAGGTCAAGAAGTTCATGGCCCAGGAGAATGTCGACCCCGCGGTCGGCGGGCTCCGGGTGAGCGTGCAGCCGGGTGGCTGCAGTGGATTCAAGTACGGCCTCCTCATCGAGGACGCCCCGGCCGAGGACGACCTGGTCGTCGACCAGGGCGATTACAAGGTGTTCGTGGATCCCTTCTCGGCCCAGTACATCAACGGCGTCGTGATCGACTACGTGACGTCCATGCAGGGCTCCGGCTTCACCTTCAAGAATCCGAACGCGACGGGCGGCTGCGGTTGCGGCAGCTCGTTCTCCGCCTGAACTGAATCACATCATGGAACCGGTCACTGGCGTCGCCACGCGTGCGGACGTCGGCACCGGGCACGAGGCCCGCGAGAGTGTCGTGACTCGCGGGCCTTCGCATGTCCCGCCGACTCCGCACTCCACCGCGCTCGAGCGCATCCGTACCGTCGTCGTGGAGGAGCACGAGGAGCTGGCGCGCCTCGTCGCCCACCGCATCGCCTCCCTCATCCGCGAGCGGGCGGCCACCGGCAGCACCGCCGTGCTCGGCCTGGCGACCGGCTCGACGCCGATCGGCGTGTACCGCGAGCTGATCCG
>CAMLIU010000297.1 GCA_946479995.1 uncultured Gemmatimonadota bacterium
CGGTGGCAACGGCGTACGCGCCGAGCCGGCCGACGACTGCCTCGGCCGAGCCCGCACGCACGATCATCCGGCCGCGACCCGAGTCGCCGAGCCACGCCGGATGGGAAAGAACAGGAGAAGAGATCACTGACTGATAGCTAACGCTGAATCGGGAAGGTGGGAAGGTGAGAATCCCGGAAGGTCGGGAGCGGCGCTCACGTTCCGGCCCTCTCACCTTCTCGCATTCCGCCCTTCAGTCCTTCAGCTCCTTCAGGATGTGCCGTGCGATCACCAGGCGCTGGATCTCGGAAGTGCCTTCGCCAATCTCGCAGATCTTCGCGTCGCGCATCATGCGCTCGACCGGGTAGTCACGGGTATAGCCGTAGCCGCCGAAGACCTGGACGGCCTTGGTGGTGGCGCGCATGGCCAGCTCGGAGCAGAAGAGCTTCGCCATCGCCGCCTCCTTGCTGAACGGCCGGCCATTCTGGGCCAGCCATGCAGCGTGGAACATCAGATGACGACCGGCCTCGATTTCCGTTGCCATGTCGGAGAGCTGGAAGCTGATTCCCTGGAACTCCGAGATCGGCTTCCCGAACTGCTTGCGCACCGTCGCATAGCGGCGCGCCTCGTCGTACGCGCCTTCGGCGATGCCAAGGGAGAGGGCGGCGATACCGATGCGACCCGAGTCCAGGGTGCGCATGAAGTTGGTGAACCCCTGCCCCTCCACGCCGACGCGATTCTCGACGGGGACCTCGACGTCCTCGAAGATGAGTTCGGCGGTGTCCGACGCGCGCCAGCCCAGCTTGTCTTCCTTCTTGCCGGCACGGAATCCGGCCATCTGTGGCAGCGACGGATCGTGCCCGATCCCCACCTTGCGCGCCTTCTCGAGGTCCGACGTCTGCTTGGTGAGGATGAAGGAGCTGATCCCCTTCGTGCCCTTCGATGGATCGGTGACGGCGGTGACGACGAAGATCTCGCCGACGCTGCCGTGGGTGATGAAACGCTTGGTGCCGTTCAGGATGTAGCGGTCGCCCTTCCGTGCGGCGGTGGTCTTCGTGCCGCCGGCGTCAGAGCCGGCATCGGGCTCGGTGAGGCCGAACCCCCCGAGCACCCGCCCGCTTGCGAGGAGCGGGACGTAGCGCTGCCGCTGCTCGTCGGTGCCGAAGTTGACGATCGGTGAGGTGCCGAGCGTGGTGTGGGCCGACACCGTCAGGCCGGTGGACGCATCCACGCGCGCGAGCTCGTGGATGGTGATCATGTAGCTCAGGATGTCGAGGCCGGCGCCACCGAGCTCCTCGCTCCACGGCACGCCGAGGAGGCCGAGCTCTCCCATCTTCTTCACGTTCTCCCACGGGAAGGTGGCGTGTTCGTCGTGTTCCTTCGCCACCGGTGCGACCTCGTCGCGGGCGAACTGGCGGACCATCTCGCGCACGGCGAGGTGCTGCTCGGAGAAGTAGAGGGCGTCGTCCATTCGAGTGATCTGCTCAGGCGGCTTCGGTGTCGTCGGCGTCGCGCAGGAGCGCGAGGAAACGGTCGCCGTACTTCTCGATCTTGGCCGGACCCACGCCGCGGATCTCTCCCAGGGCGTAGGGCGACCGCGGGCGGCGCACAGCCATCTCGATGAGCGTGCGGTCGGCGAACACAACATACGCCGGAACCTTGTCCTCGCGCGCAATGGAGCTGCGGAGCGAGCGGAGCTGCTCCAGGAGTCGGGCGTCGGCCGGGCTCGGTACGAGCTCGGCGGGTTCGGGCCTGCCGGGGGCTTTCGCGGGGCGCTTCTTCGGCACGCCGTGCGTGGCGCCGCCACTGCGCTCACGCCGGCTGGCGTCGTGCGTCCCGAGGCAGTTGTCACATCCCCCGCAATCCTTGCCGGCGGCCGGGTCGCCAAAGTACCGGAGCACGAAGCCGCGCCGGCACCCCGACGCGTAGGCGTAGGCCTGCACCGATTCCAGCTTCGCCAGCTCGGCGCGGCGCCGGCGGTCCAGCGCCGCCCAGTCGATGGGGTAGGCGCTGAGTGGGCGCTTCATGTTGACCACGTGGTCGCCGCCGCCCAGCCGGTGCCAGGTGAGGAACTGCTCACGCTCGAGCGACTCGAGGAGGGGCATGCTGCCCACCGCACCCCCGAAGCCCGGTGGCAGCGCGTCGAGGTCCACGGTGGCACCATCGTAGAGCGCGTCGCCGGCGACACGCCAGAGCGATCGGAGGAGCCCGAGCCGCAGCGCGTCGTCCGGGCCGAGATCGCGCTTGATGCGCTCCGGCGTGGCGAGGAGGCGCACGAATACGCGTCCTCCCGATTCCGGATCGGACCGCAGCGCGCCCGCCTGGATGAGGAGCCGCAGCGCCGACTCCACTTCGCGGTCGCTCACCTTGCCGGGGAGCGCGGCGGCGATGGTCGCCGGCTCGAGCTCGACCTCGCCCGAGGGCGACGCCATCCTTACCACCTTCGCGTACACCTGCTCCACGGTCGCGCGCTCGGGGTAGGCGCCCTTGATGAAGAACTCGTGGGTGAACCGGTCGGGAAAGGCGTGGAGGAGGAAGACGTCGGAATGCAGCCCGTCGCGGCCGGCACGCCCCGCCTCCTGATAGTACGCCTCGAGGGTGCCCGGCATGGCGTGGTGGATGACGACGCGGACGTTCGGCTTGTCGATCCCCATGCCGAAGGCGTTGGTGGCGACGATGACGCGGACGTCCTCGTTCATGAACGACTCCTGCACCTCGTGCCGATGCGCGTCGTCCAGGCCGGCGTGGTACGCGGCTGCCTTGATGCCTGCCGTTTCGAGGGTGCGCGCCACCTTCTCCACGTTGCGCCGCGTGGATGCGTACACGATGGCAACGCCCTCGTGCTTGCGCAGGATGTCGATCAGCGCGTCATCCTTGTCGGCGTCGGTGCGCGTGGGCACCACGTGGTAGTGCAGGTTCGTGCGATCGAACCCGGTGATGATCGTCTCGGCATTCTCCAGCCGGAGCTGGCGGACGATGTCCTCGCGGACGTGCGGCGTGGCCGTGGCGGTCAGCGCGACGGCGGGGGGCCAGCCGAGCTTCTCGCGCACCTGCGCGACGCGAAGGTAGCTGGGACGGAAGTCGTGTCCCCATTCGCTGATGCAGTGCGCCTCGTCCACCGCGAGCAACGAGACGCCGACGTCGCGGAGGCGGTCGGCGGTGGTGCCGAAGTCGAACCGCTCCGGGGCCACGTACAGCAGCTTCACGTCGCCTCTCGTCACGCTCGCCATGCGATGCGAGATCTCCCCGGCCGTGAGGGTGCTGTTGATGAAAGTGGCGGCGATGCCGCGCGCGGTGAGTGCGTCCACCTGGTCCTTCATCAGCGAGATGAGCGGACTGACGACCACGGTGAGGCCGGGCAGCACGAGGGCGGGCACCTGGTAGCAGACCGATTTGCCGCCGCCGGTGGGCAGCACGACGAGGGTGTCGCGCCCGGCGAGCACGCTTCGCCGCCGCGGCGACAATCGCCTCGGCGTCTTCCTGCGTGCGAAGGTAATGCACATGCGGCAAGTCGGCGCCCGGAATGTCCAGGTGTACGGGCGTCGCGCCCGTCGCAAGGAGCAGCGCGTCGTATGAATGGCGGGTG
>CAMLIU010000298.1 GCA_946479995.1 uncultured Gemmatimonadota bacterium
TCGAGGGCGGACGCGAGCACACGCTCGAGGAGATCGGCTCGATGCTCGGCGTCACCCGCGAGCGGGTCCGCCAGCTTCGTGACCGCGCACTGAAGCGGCTGCGCGAGGGCGACGTGGGTCGGGCGCTCGGCAGCTTTGCGGCGTAAGGGTCCGACGGTCTGACCTGCTCGCGGCGCTTCGCGCCGCTGCTCGTCAGACCCGCTCGCCGCTGCGCGGCGGCTCGTTGGACGGTCGATTCGGAAGGCGGGGCGGCTCACGAGCCGCCCCGCTTTTTCGTGCGGAATGGCGAAGATCGAGTCCGCAAGATCTGGCATCAGGGGCGCGCCCGTATCACGTTCCTGATGTCGACGGTGATGCCGTTGACCGTCCGGCCGTCAGACCGTCAGACCGTCAGACCCCATGATTCAGCTCAAGAACGTCTACAAGTCATTCGGCCCGAAGCGCGTCCTCGAAGGGTTCACCCTCGACGTCCCGGAAGGGGAGACGATGGTGATCATCGGCTATTCCGGGACCGGGAAGTCGGTGGCGATCAAGCACATCGTCGGACTGCTCGAGCCGGACTCGGGGGAGGTGTGGGTGGACGGGCTCAACGTCCCCGAGCTTCCGCGGCGTGAGCTGTACGCACTCCGCTCGCGCATCGGCTACGTGTTCCAGTTCGCGGCGCTCTTCGACTCGTTCACCATCGGCGAGAACGTGGCCATGGGACTCCGCAAGCAGGGGGACCTCACCGATCGCGAGATCCTCCAGCGGGTGGACGAGGCGCTCGACCTCGTGGACCTGCCGGGGGTGAACGACCGCTTTCCCGCTGAGCTCTCGGGCGGCATGCGCAAGCGCGTCGGCATCGCCCGCGCCATCGCGCTGCGCCCCAAGTACATCCTGTACGACGAGCCGACCACGGGGCTGGACCCGGTCACGAGCGCCGTGATCGACCAGCTCATGGTGCGCATGCGCGAGAAGCTGCACGTCACCGGCGTGGTGATCACGCACGACATGCGGAGTGCCTACACGGTGGGCACGCGCATCGCCATGCTCTACCAGGGGCGCGTGCGGTGGGAGGGCACCACCGAGGAGATCCACAACACCACCGATCCGGTGGTGCGGCAGTTCATCGAGGGGCGTCCGACGGAGGATGGCGCGGTGCCAGCCATCGCTGCCGCGGCGCCCTGATCGCGTCATGACCCGCGCCCGCGCGCAGCGGGAAACGTCCGCCGGCGGAATCGTCTACCGGCTGGAAGAGGGAGCGCCGCTCTTCCTCCTCATCCGCGACAGCTACGGCAACTGGGGATTCCCCAAGGGCCACGTGGAGCGCGGTGAAAGTGCGGAGGACGCCGCGCTGCGCGAGGTTCGTGAGGAGACGGGATTGCAGGAGCTGGCGTCGCGCGGCCTCATCGACACCATCGATTGGTACTTCCGCTTCCGGGGCAGGCTGATTCACAAGTCCTGTCACTTCTACCTCATGGAGACATCGCAGTCGGACACCGCGCCGCAACGCGCCGAAGGGATCACCGCCTGCCAGTGGGTGACCTACGGCGAGGCCCACGAAGCCGTCTCCTACGCCAACGCCCGCGAGGTGTTGCGGCGCGCACGCGACATGATCGGCGCACGGGAGGAGGCGTGAGCACCGCGGCACGGAGTGGGCCCGTGTCCGCGCGAAAAGTGGTCACGCCGCTGCCCGTGGTCGTCCTGCACACGACCCGCGATCGCGCGCGGTCGCTGATGCGTGCCGCCTTCCCGCGCCGTCGTGCGCGGCTCCTCCTCGCGCGCACTCCTGCCGAGCTGGAAGAAAGCTTCCGCAGGGAACTCGTGGACGCCGCCATCGTGGACCTTTCGGCGGCGGCCGATGACACCTGGCGCGCGGCCGGCCTCGCGATCGAGTTTCCGAGCGTTCCCTTCTTCGGCCTGCTCGCGCTGCGTGCCGTGGAGGCGCCCGCGCTCGCGCAGTGCGTCACTCTCGACTTCGCCGACGTGCTCGTCGAGTCGGTGGACGACGCCGTCTGCCGCGACGTGGTGCTCCGCAGCGGCTTCTCGGCGCGCTTCGCCAGTGCGCTGCACCATCCGCCTCCGGCACTCGCCCTCGACACGCCGCTGCAGCAGGCGGCGTGGCGCGGCATCGTCGCCTGGGCGGGACGGCCGGTGCGCACGCAGCTCCTCGCCGGCGCACTGGGCGTGACCCGCGAACACCTGAGCCGCACCTTCGCCGCGGACGAGTCGCCCAACCTGAAGCGCGTGATCGACCTCGTCCGCCTCATCGCTGCTGCCGAGCTGGCGAAGAATCCCGGCTACGACGTGCGCGACGTCGCCGCCGTACTGGACTTCGCGAGCTCATCGCACCTGTCGAGCACGGCGCAGCGCGTGGTCGGCACGAAGCCGGCCTCGCTGGCGCGCCTTCGCGCCGTGGACCTCGTGGACCGTTTCACGCGGGGACATCGGCGGAGCCGCGGATAGCTGGAGTCCGCTCGGCCTCCTCCGCGATCTGTCGGTCGAGGTAGACCACGTAGCCGGTGAGCAGCCGTGACGCGAGGCCGGAGCGACCGGTGAGCTCGGTGTATGCGCCGGCCGGGATGAGGTCGGCGCGGCGGGCGACGGCCAGGTGCGACTCGAGGCGGAGCAGGGCACGCTTCGCGGCGAGGTACGACTCGCGCTGTTCCAGGCTGGTGGGACGTGCGTAGCCGTCCGCGATGTGGCCACCGACGGCCAGCGCGGTTTCCATGAGGGTGTCGGAGACGACCCTGGTCTCGCGGCGGATGCCGGGACGTACTGCGCGGATGACGTCGCCGGCGAGGGCAACGCTCTCCTGCCAGACCCGAAGCTCCCGGACGCCGGAGGACATGGGGCGGAGGGTAGCGGAGACCGGCCGGAAGGCGGCATCCGAGGGGTGCGCACGGCACCGAATTCACCCCCGCGCATGGGTCGTGCGGGAGAACCCGCGCCAGTTGCTTCCCGGGAGGCCTTGTGATAATTTTCACAAGCTGAACAGCACCCTCCACCAGCTGCACTTTCCGACCCCACGCATGGCTACCGAGACCACGCTCCGCCCCGGCGAGATCAAGGACATTCTGCTCCGTGAGATCGAAGCCGCCGACCTCCACGAGCTCGACGTCGAGGAAGTCGGTTCCGTCCTCGAAGTGAAGGACGGTATCGCTCGCATCTACGGCCTTGGCAAGGCGATGGCGGGCGAGATGCTCGAGGTTCATTCCAGCGAGACCGGCAACAACATCGTCGCGCTCGCCCTCAATCTCGAAGAAGACAACATCGGCGCCGTCGTCCTCGGCGACTACCTCCAGCTCAAGGAGGGCGACGAGGTCCGCCGCACCGGCCGCGTGCTCGAGGTGCCGGTGGGTCCGGCGCTCGTCGGCCGCGTCGTGGATGCCCTCGGCCGCCCGATCGACGGCCACGGCGAGATCCACACCCCCTTCACCCGCAAGGTGGAGAGCGAGGCGCCCGGCATCATCGTCCGCCAGCCGGTGAAGGAGCCGCTGCAGACGGGCATCAAGGCCATCGACTCGATGATCCCGATCGGCCGCGGCCAGCGCGAGCTGATCATCG
>CAMLIU010000299.1 GCA_946479995.1 uncultured Gemmatimonadota bacterium
AGTTCGACTTCGGCGGCTCGCTCGGCTTCCAGGAGATCGAGGGGATCCACAACCGCGGCGACTTCGACCTCGGGCGCCACCAGGAGTACTCGAGCAAGAAGCTCGAGTACTTCGACCAGCCGAACAACAAGCGCTACCTGCCGTACGTGATCGAGACGTCGGTGGGCGCCGACCGCTCGACGCTGGCCGCGCTGGTGAACGCGTACCGCGAGGAATCGGTGCCGGGCGAGGAGGAAGGACGCACGGTGCTCGCGCTGCACCCGACCCTCGCGCCGGTGAAGGCGGCGGTGTTCGCGCTGACGAAGAAGGACGGGATGCCGGAGATGGCGAAGAAGATCGCCGCCGAGCTCCGCCAGCACTTCCCGGTGGACTACGACGAAACGGGGAGCATCGGCAAGCGCTACCGGCGGCAGGACGAGGTGGGCACGCCGTTCTGCATCACCGTGGACGGCGAGTCGGTGAACGACGGCACGGTCACGGTGCGCGACCGCGACACGCTGAAGCAGGACCGCGTGGCTGCGACGGCGCTGCGTGGCTACCTCGCCGAGCGGCTCGGGGCATGACGCCGCGCCTGTCGGTGGAGCGGCTGCGCCGCGAGGGGGAGCGGTTCATGGAGGAGCTGTCGCGCGAGTACTACTCCGCGCACAGTGGCATCAAGCCGAGCGCCGACCTGCAGCCCATCTACGCGAGGCACCGGGAGATCATCGGCCCCGACGCCCTCGCCGTGGCGCGGGAGTATTTCGACGGGAGCGCGGAGGGGAGCGAGGAGCGGCGGTCGGCGCGGCTGCTGCTCGACTGGCAGGTGGAATCGCAGAGCAGCCGCGAGCTCGCGCCGCTGGACGAACGGGAGATCGCCTGGGAGGCGGACGCCGTGGCGACGACGGCGGACGGCCGCCGCATCCCCTACCAGCGCGTGGCGATCGAGATCGGCAACAGCAGCGATCGCGACGAGCGGTCGATGCTGGAGCAGGCGCGCCGGACGCTGGTGCAGGGAAGCCTCGCTCCGATGCGGCGCGAGCGACTCCAGCGGGAGCGCGACATCACGGAATCGCTCGGCCTCGCGCCCGGCTACAACGCCACGTGGGAGCTGCTCAGCGGCGTGTCGCTCACGGCGCTGCGCGACGAGTGCGCGGCATTCCTGCGCGACACGCAGGCGATGTGGGACGAGGTGCTGCCCAAGGCGACGAAGCGCGTGCTCGGGATGCGCCCGGACGAGGCGACGCGGGCCGATGCGCTGGCGCTGTTCCGCGCCCGCGAGTTCGACGGCTACTTCCCGGCGGCGGAGATGGAGCCGAAGATCCTCGGCCAGGTACGCGAGATGGGAGTGGATCCGCTCGCCAACGGCCGCATCCGCCTCGACACGGGGGAGCGGGAGGGGAAGCGGTCGCGTGCCTTCTGCGCCCCGGTGCGCGTGCCGGACGAGGTGTACCTCGTGCTCCGCCCCCACGGTGGGCAGACGGACTGGAACACCTTCCTGCACGAGCTGGGTCACGCGCTGCACTTCGCGTACATGCGCCCCGACCTGCCGATGGAGTTCCGCTGGATGGGGGACAACTCGGTGACGGAAGGCTACGCGATGCTGTTCGACCACCTGATGCAGGACGCCGGCTGGCTGCAGCGGTATACGGGGCTCGACAAGCGGACGACACCCGAGTTCCTGCGCGCGGCCGGCCTGGAGGAGCTGCACTTCCTGCGTCGCTACTGCGCGAAGCTCATCTACGAGACCGACCTCTACGGCGGCACGGTGTCGTGGGACGCGCTCCCCGACCTCTACGTCGAGCTGCTGACGAAGGCGACCGGCTTCAAGTACGACCGCGCCGACGCATTCGTGGACGTCGATCCCCGCTACTATGCCGCACGCTACCTGCGCGCCTGGCAGCTGCAGGCGCTCCTGACGGAGACGCTGGTGGAGCGCTACGACGTGGACTGGTGGCGGAACCCGCGTGCCGGCCCGTGGATCGCCCAGGCCCTGTTCGGCGAGGCACAGCGCGAGCTCGCCCACGAGCAGGCCGAGCGCGTGGCGAAGCGGCCGATGGACTTCGCTCCGCTGGTGCGGAGCGTGGAGCGGATGCTGGCGTAGCGAGCCGCGCTCGAGTCTGGTCCCTCAGACGAAGGGGAAGACGGATCATACGGATCTTGCTGATGATACGGATCGTCCTGCGCGCCGCTTGAAATCCTTCTCGCATACGATGCGAAGGAACTGAGCTTTGGGGCCGAAGTGAAGGAGCAGGCCCAGCTCCAGGTTCGTGGCCCGGAGATAATTGTACAATTGGCGGGATGCTGACTCATGCAACGCGTGGGAAGCCTTGGCCTCGACGATGAGCACGTCATCGACGACCATGTCGAGCCGCTGCATTCCGATCTCTTCGCCCTTGTACATCACCCGCACCGACAGCTCCCGCGCCACGCGATGTCCACGCATGCGTAACTCCCGCTCCAGCGCCGCCAGATAGATGCTCTCCAGGTAGCCGTGGCTGAGCGTGTTGTATACTTCGTAGAAGGCGCCAATCACGCTATGCGTCAGCTCGTCGTGTAATAGTGTTCGCCCCATGCTCAATGATCGAATGCGAGCGGCAGAACACATCATCTTTCGCGTGCGCGTCGAGCCGGTACGCACCTCGAACAGCGGATGAATCAATCCGTGGCATCCGTACAATCCGTATGATCCGTATCCCCCTTCGACTGAGTGGCCTCCCCGGCCGAGCCGCCACCAGAATCCACGAGGATCCGAGATGGCCCTTGTTCGCCCGATCGCAGCCGCGCTCCTGATGACGCTGACCGCATCCGTCGCATCCAACGCCCAGGAGCCCGACTGGTCCTCCGCCAGCAAGGAGACGCTCGAGCACCTGCAGGCGATGATTCGCATGAACACGTCGAATCCGCCCGGGAACGAGCTCCCGGTGGCGAAGTACCTGGACAGCACACTGCGCGCAGCGGGGATCGAGACGCACCTGTTCGAGCCGGCGCCGGGGCGGGGGTCGCTCGTCGCCGTGCTGAAGGGGGATGGCTCGAAGAAGCCCGTGCTCATCATGGGGCACATGGACGTCGTCGGCGTGGAGCGCGACAAGTGGTCGGTGGATCCCTTCGCCGCCGAGGTGAAGGACGGCTACCTCTACGGGCGCGGCGCGATCGACGACAAGGGGATGCTGGCGGCGAACCTCGAGACGATGCTCCTCCTCAAGCGGAACGTCATCGACAAGGGGGGCACGCTGTCGCGCGACGTGATCTTCGTCGCCAATTCGGACGAAGAGGCGGGCGGGGATTTCGGGATGGGGTGGCTGATCAAGAACCATCCCGAACTCATTCGCGCCGAGTTCGCCCTCAACGAGGGCGGACGTACGCGCATCGTCGGCGGCAAGCGGTTGTACGTCGCGGTTCAGAACACGGAGAAGGTGTCGCACGTCGTCACGGTCACGGCGCGCGGACCTGGTGGCCACGCGTCCATCCCGCTCGAGGGGAACGCGATCTTCCGGCTCGGGCGCGCGCTGGCGAAGATCGGCGCGCACCAGGAGCCGGTCGTCATCAAGCCGACGACGCGCGAGT
>CAMLIU010000300.1 GCA_946479995.1 uncultured Gemmatimonadota bacterium
GTGACCACCACGCCGAAGCGCTGGTAGTCCTCGACCTCCTTCACCCAGATGATGCCGTCGGCATCGGTGCTCTTGATGACGGAGAGGTCGGTCTCGAAGATCGTGTCGACGAAGATGATGAGGACGTCCTGGTCCACGTAGGGCTGGGCGAGCTTCACCGCGCCGGCGGTGCCGTCCTGCACCTTCTGCTCGACGAAGACGGCGGGGAGGTCGCCGAAATCCTGCCGCGCGTGCTCCTCGACTTTCTCCTTGAGGTGGCCCGTCACGTAGATCACCTGCTCCACGTTGCCGAGCGTGCGCAGGTCCTCGAGGATGTAGTCCATCACCGGCTTGCCGGCGATCTTGAGCATCGGCTTCGGGACCAGGTGCGTGTGCGGCCGCAGCCGCGTCCCCTTTCCTGCCAGCGGGATGATGACTTTCATGGTGCGCTCGTGCCCTCTCGTCCGTAACGGTCCTTGAGGCGGACCACGTCGTCCAGGTGCGGCGTGCTCGCCTCGAGCACGTCGCAGTCGGTGACCGCCTCCATGTAGTGGATCGTGCCCGGCGTGATGCGGAACGCGTCGCCCTGCTTCAGGCGCATGTCCTCGAGCTCCTCACGCCCCTCGAGCTTGACCCAGTATTTCAGTTCGCCCGTCAGCAGGTAGACCGTCTCATCCTTGACGTTGTGATACTGGATGGAGAGCGCCTGCCCCGCGTTGATGTGGAGGATCTTCCCCACGTACAGCTCGTTCGACGCCCAGATCGTCTCGTGCCCCCACGGCTTGGGGACGTGACGTACCTCCGTGCGACCACTCATGTGCCAATTGTCGGAGAGAGTGAGCATCCGGCGGAACCCGCCGGTGCAAGGACCACACCCAAAACTACGGAGTGAACCGTGAACGGTGAACCGTGAACGGTGACAGCGGGGGAACGGACACGGCCGGATGACCGCCTGAAAAGGCAGGATTCTCACCGCGATCGGGAAGCTCCCGCGCACCAGAAAGCCGCCTGAAGTCGTTCCAATCGATCAATTCAAGTTCCTGAAGGCGCACGGGCCGGACTCCCTGTCGCGGAGCCCGACCCGTCCGTGAAGCAAATCCTGCCTTTTCAGCGTCTGATCCGGCTATTTCCGTGCTCTCCGCGCCTACGGTTCACGATTCACGATTCACGGTTCACCGTTCACCGGCCCTGCTCCACGACTTTCCCGGCCACCGCGGCAGCCGGCCCGTCATGCTTCACCCACAGATCGAGCCACGCCACCCACCGCGCCCACTGGTCGAGCAGGGTGTCCTTCATCAGCGGGCCGTGGTCCTCGTAGGGGTACATGAACAGCGCGGCCGGCTTGCCCATGCTCTGCAGCGCGTGGAAGAGACGGATCGAGTTCACCGGGTCGGTCCCGGTGTTCTGGTCCTCCTCCGAGTGGTACATCAGCAGCGCGCCCTGCAGCCGGTCGGCGTACAGGAAGGGGGACATCGAGAGATAGGTCTCGCGCGCGTCCCAGAGGTCGCGACGCTCGCTCTGGAAGCCGGTCGGCGTCAGCGTGCGGTTGTAGTTGCCGTCGCCGGCGATCCCCGCCTTGAAGAACGGCGTGTTCACCATCGCGTTCACCGTGCTGAACGCGCCGTACGAGTGCCCGCCGAGTCCGAGGCGCTTCCGGTCGATGATCCCGCGCCCGTCCAGCTCGTCGATCACGGCGGAGAGGTTGTTGCGCAGGTCGGGCACGTAGTTGTCATTCATGCGGCCCGATTCGCCGAAGATCGGCGCGTCGGGCTGGACGATCGCGTAGCCCTGCGTCGCCATGATCTCCATCGAGCGCGGAGCGGCCGCGGGGAACTTGTGCCTGTTGTACGTGCGGCGCGTACGGTCGTAGGACGCCTGGTCGGTGTACTCGTACGGGTAGAACCAGAAGAGCGCCGGCACCTTCGTCCCGTCACGATAGCCGGGCGGCAAGGTCACCGTCGTCCACAGCTTGTAGCCGTCGGCGCGCGTCACCTGATAGAGCCGTCGCTCGAGCTTCGTCACCTCCGGCGTGACGTCGCGATTGTTCGTGAGCTTCGTCAGCGTGACGTTCCCCCGCGTGCGCAGCCACTGGTCGGGCACCACCGTCTCGGACTCGCGCGTCACGACGAACGCCGCATAGTCGGCATCCACCGGGGTCGGCTCGCTCTCGTATACCGCGGTATCACCCAGGAACAGCCGGCTCTTGCTCCCCGTCGCCAGGTCCACCTTGTCGACGAACGCCCTCGGCGCCACCGCACGCGGATCGCGGTCATACCTGGTCCCTTCCAGGTACACGCTCGCGCCGTCGCTGCTCACCAGCGCGCGCTGCCCACCAGGCCCGGAGCGCAGCACCACCTGTCCCGGATTGTTGTAGAACTCGTCGTCACTGGGCCCGCCGCGGTTGCCACCGCCACCGAAGCCCCGCCCGAAGCCCACCTGCGCGCCACGCGCCCGGTAGATCGTGTGGCGCTTCGACGGATCGGCGAGCGACAGCGCATAGGTGTGCGCCACGCCGTTCGCGCTCTCGCTCAGCACCGCCCACTTTCCGTCGGTCGTGAACACGAGGCCGGCCACCCGGTTGTCGCTCTCGGCGATCGCCCGGGCACCCGCGGAGTCGAACGGCGGCTGCCAGACGTAGAGCCGGTCCTTCCGCCGGGGCGCGCGCGTGCTGTCGCCGCCCGTGCTCTCGCTCGTATCCGTGCGCGCCGCACCACGGCCAGCGCCACGCTTCGGCGCCGGATCCTGCAGCAGGTACGCGATGCCGCCGCCCGGGTACCACGCGATGCTGCGACGGCCCGAGTCGGCATCGGTGCGCGGCCCGTCGTCGCCGGCGCTCCCTTCGCGCAGCTCGCGCGTGGCGAGCGTCGTGACCACCGTTCCCTCCGTCGTCCAGAGCTGCTCCGCCGAGCCGAAGCTCGACACCGGCACGAGGTAGGAGAAGGGCTTCTGCATGACCGTCACGCGCAGGTACTTCCCGTCGGGGCCGACGTCCACGCCGCTGATCATCGCCGGCGCGCCGACGTTCCTCGTCGCCCCGCCGCGTGCGTCGATGCGCGCGAGCTGTCCGGTGGCGTAGTACTCCAGCAACGCCTTCTCGTACGGGCTCTGGAGCAGGCTCGCGTAGGTGCGCGTCTTCTTCTTCGTGCCGGGATCGGTGAGCCTTACCAATGGCCCGGCCGACAGCCCGGGCTCCTTTGGCATCGGCATCCGCGCCTCGGGAATGAGCACCGCATACACCGCGCTGGCGTCGGGTGCCCAGTCCAGCGACGTGGCGAGCACGGGGAGCGCCGCGCGCCTGCTCACCCGCTTCGCGGTACCGGTGCCGGCGTCGGCCACGTAGACGTAGGAGGCGTCGTCGAAGTTGGCGAGGAAGGCGAGCTTCGATCCGTCGGGCGACCAGGCCGGCGACGATGCGGTCGCCCCCTGCGGAATGGCCACGCGCACCGTCTTCCCCGTCAGCGCCTCCACGATGTCGATCCCCACCAGGCCGCGCGTGGTGAGCGTGCGTGCGCGGTTGGCGCGGTAGTCCACCTGCAGGCCGCCGAAGTAGTAGTGCGGCTT
>CAMLIU010000301.1 GCA_946479995.1 uncultured Gemmatimonadota bacterium
GCCACGCGCCGCATCTGGACGTGGTCGTACGGCGGCTGGTGGGACGGGATCCGGACCTCGCGGCGGACATCGCGCAGGAAGTCTGGATCCAGATCTTCCGGGCGCTGCCAAGCTTTCGCGGCGACGCGCAGTTCGGGACCTGGGCGCACCGGATCGCGGTGAACCGGACGCTCAACGCGCTGCGGCGCACGCGACGCCTCGCGGCCGTGGAGGTGGATGTGGAAGACGACAGTGCATCGGTGGAACCGGAGGCGGAGCGCGCCATCCTCGCTGCCTCGATCGAGGAAGCGGCGGCGAAGCTCTCGCCCGGGGCGCGCACGGTCTTCCTGCTCCACGACGTGGAGGGATACACACACGAGGAGATCGCCGCGCAGCTCGGCATCACCGCTGGCGGCTCCAAGTCCCAGCTGTTCAAGGCGCGGGCGAAGCTGCGGCTCCTGCTCGCTCACCTCATCGAGGCGCCGTCATCGGCGCTGCGAACCACGAACGCGGAACATGCAGCACCTCTCTACTGACCGACTCGCCGCCCTCGGCGACGAGCAGGCGACCCCCGATGAGGCGGCGCACCTGGCGCTCTGCGCCGCCTGCGCGCGCGAGCATGCGGCCTTCCGGTCGCTCGTCGCGATGGCGCACGCGGAGCAGGGGGCGATCGGCCTTCCGCTCACGCGGTGGGACGAACTCGCCAGCGCATACCGCGCCGAGGTGCCGACGTCCGCACCCGCGCGTACTCCGGCCGAGGTCATCGACATCGCTGCCCCGCGGCGGATGACGCGATGGCCGATGCAGGCCGCGGCCGGACTGCTCCTCCTCGCCGGCGGTGCGATGCTCGGCCGCGCCTCGGCGGGCGCGTCGTTCCTCCCGTCGTCGGACAGCAGCGCAACCGTCGCGACCACCACGACCACCACGACGTCGGCCGCGCTGCCGACGGGCGATTCGATCTTCACCTCCGTGGCCGACGCGCGCGCCGCGCAGCAGCGCTACGAGCTGCTCTACCAGCAGGCGGCAGCCTTCCTCGCCCAGCACGACAGCGCGGCGCCCGGCCAGGGAAACCCGGTGGCGTATCGCTCCCGCCTCGCGGCGCTCGACCGGGTGATCTCCACCACGCGTGACGCCATGCGCGACGCGCCGCACGACCCGGTGATCAACGGCTACTACCTCACCACCCTCGGCCAGCGCGAAGCCACGCTTCGGCAGCTGAACACGGCATTGCCCGTGAGCCTCAGGCTCGACAGTTACTGATGATGCTGCATCCCATTCGTCCCTCCCTCCTCGTGTCACTCGGTATCACGCTCGCCGCGGGCGCGCTTCCCCTCGGCGCGCAGCAGCGGACCGAGGTGAGCACGCGCCGTGCGGTGCGCAGCTCGACCGCTTCGGCGAGCGCCGCGGAGCAGCAGCTGCGTGCCCTCGAGCGCCGCGCCGATTCGCTGTCGTGGCTCTACAGCGAAGCCGACGAGTTGAGCGTGGCCGAGCGCCGGCGAGTGGGTGAGATGCTCGACCGCACGGTGGAACAGATCGAGACGTTGTCGGCGCGGCTGGCGACGATGGATCCGGGCGACGCGCCGCCGGGTGCGCTGCGGGTTCGCCTCTCGCCGATGACGGGAAGCCAGGCGCAGACGTTGATGCGCCGTGCGCTCACGGAGTCGAAGGCGGTCATGCCGCGCGGGTGGATCGGGATCGTCGTCTCGGGCCCGGCGCGCGAGCCGCGGGTGGAGAACGGCGAGCTGATCGTCCGCTACCTCGCGCACCCGGCGATCGTGTCGGTGGAGCCCAGCTCGCCCGCCGAGCGTGCCGGCCTGCTTCCCACCGATACCCTGGTGGCGTACGACGGCAAGGACGTTCGCGACAGCGACATCTCGATCACGCGGCTGCTCGAGCCGAACCGCCAGCTGATGGTGCGCGTGCGGCGCGATGGCCGCACGCTGGACGTCCCGGTGCGGATCGCCGATGCACCCACGCGGATCGAGTGGCGACGCCAGATGAGCGTCGAGGTCGCGCCGCCGGCGCCGCTGCCGTCGGTCGCCTTCCCCCGCGCGCCGATGGCGGCGCCGACGCCCATCCCCTCCACACCCGCCATGGCGGCTCCCGCGCCGCCGCCGCCGATGGCGACGCCGATGCCGCGCGTGCTGTTCGGCTTCGGCAGCGTATCCGGCGTGGCCGGCGCGCAGCTCGTGGCGGTCACCGAAGGACTCGGCCACACTCTGGGAGTGCGCAACGGCGTGCTGGTGACGAACGCGCCGGTGGGCTCGCCGGCCTACGAGTCCGGACTGCGCGACGGCGACGTGATCACCCGCGCGTCGGGAGCCCTGATCCGCAACGTGGCCGACCTGCGCGAGCGCGTCGCCGCCGCGGCGACCAACGGCGAGCACGGCGTGGCCCTGGAGTTCGTTCGGGGGAAGCGGACGAGGAAGGGAACGCTGCGGTGGTAAGGGGGGAGGCGAGAAGGTGAGAAGGGGAGAAGGCGAGAAGGTGAGAAGGCGAGAAGGTGAGAAGGTGAGAAGGTGAGAGCCGCCCCTTCCGGCTTTCCGGCCTTCCGGCCTTCCGGCCTTCCGGCCTTCTGGCCTTCTGGCCTTCTGGCCTTCCGACCTTCCGACCTTCCGGCCTTCCGGCCTTCCGACTTCAGCCCGCCACCGCCAGCTTCTCCAGCCTCCTTTCCATCGGCACCAGCGACTTGTGGATCGCGAGGGCGGCGATGGCGCCGTCGGCGGCGGCGGCGATGGCGAGCTGCGGGCCGGGAATGATGTCGCCGGCGGCGAAGCAGTCGCGTACGCTCGTGTGATACGCATCGTCCACCACGATGTGGCCGTCCTTGTCACGCTCGCAGCCGAGCTGCGCGCCAAGATCGTCGGCCGGGTACTGGCCGATGGCGAAGAAGATCTTGTCCGTGTCGAGCGCCATGTCGTTGTCGAAGTCGAGCGAGATGACGCGCTCGCCGCTGTGGCGGACGCAGGTGATGCGCGACTCGAGCACCGGGATGTTGAGCGCGTCGAGCTTGGTGCAGTACTCGGGCAGGTCGAGCCGGGCCGGCTCGCCGTTCGTGCAGATGATGATGTCGCGCGTCCAGGTGGTGAGGTCGAGCGCGAGCCCGACCGCCTTACGGCCGCTGCCGATGACGACGACCTTCTTCCCGGCGCACTCGCGGCCGTCACAGTCCGGGCAGACGTGCGCGTTGGCGCCGTACACCTGCTCGAGGCCAGGGATGTCGGGCCACACGTCCTTGAGGCCGATGGCCAGCAGCAGCCGGCGCGCCTGCAGCCTCTGTCCGCCGGCAAGCAGCAGCTCGAAGATGCCGTCGTCGCGGCGACGCACCGTGTCACACATCCCATCCACCAGCGTCGCGCCGGCGGCGCGCGCTTCGTCGCGCCCGCGCCCGCGCAGCTCCGCCGGCCGGATGCCCGGCAGGCCGAGGAATCCGTTCACGCCACGCGTCTCCCAGTTGCGTGGATCGCCGGAGTCGATGAGGACGACGCTGTGGAGGTAGCGCGCGAGCCAGATGCTCGCCGAAAGTCCGGCGGGACCCCCGCCGACGATGGC
>CAMLIU010000302.1 GCA_946479995.1 uncultured Gemmatimonadota bacterium
CCCACGAACCACGCGTGGTCGAGCTCGACGCCGTTGACGAACTTGCCGCTCTGCGCCGTGCCCGTCTTGCCGGCGAGCTGCACGCCCTTGATGGCCGACGCCGACGCCGTGCCGCCCTCGACCACCCCGACGAGCGCGCCACGCACCTGGTCGAGCTGTTCGGGAGTGAGGTTCATGATCTTCTGGCGCCGCTGCGCCACGCGCGCCACTTCCGGCACGGCGGCACTGCCGTCGGTCGCCAGTGCCGTGTAGAACCGAGCCATGTTGAGGATGGTCTGCGAGTTCTCGCCCTGGCCGATCGACAGGTTCAGCACGACGGATTGCGTCCAGCCGGACTTGCCGTACCGGCGGTTGAAGTACTCCACCGCCTCGGGCCAGCGTGGCCGCCGCTCTTCCGGCAGGTCAATCCCCGTCTTCTCGTTCATCCCCAGCGAGACGCCGCCCGCCAGCATGCGGGCGAGCCCCAGCTTCAGGCCCAGCTGGTAGAAGTACACGTCGCACGACTTCGCGATCGCGGTCGCGAGCGTCACGTTGCCGTGTCCGCGCTTGTCCCAGCAGCGGAAGTACCGCGAGCCGTACTGCATGCCGCCCGTGCAGGGAATCGGCATCCTGTCGTTCATCGTGACGGTGCCCGTCTCGAGGCCGAGCACGGTCGTCGCCAGCTTGAACGTGGAGCCCGGAGGATACGTTCCCTGCAGCGCCTTGTTGTACAAGGGACGCCGCTCGTCCGTGCGGAGCGAGTCCCAGTACTGCTGCGGGATGCCGCCGATGAAGCGGTTGCCGTCCCACGTGGGCGCGCTGTACAGCGCGAGGACGGCCCCGGTCTTCGGGTCCATGGCCACCGCGCCACCCTGGAGGGAATCGCCGAAGATGCCCGCCACGTAGCGCTGGAGTTCCAGGTCGATGTTCGTGTGCAGCGGGGGGCCGGCCACCGGCGGGAGGTCGGCACGTGCGCCTTCCTGCCGCACGATGCGGCCGCGCGCGTCCACCTCCACGTACTGGCTGCCCTCGCGTCCCCGCAGCACGGACTCGTACTGCTTTTCGAGTCCCTGCTTCCCCACCTGCTGCCCGGCCTTGTAGTCGGCGAACGCCGCCTGGGCGAGCTCGGACTCGCTCACCTCGCCCGTGTACCCCACGAAGGGGGCGACGATGGGGCCATCGGGATAGAAGCGGCGCGGCGAGCTCTCGATGATCAGGCCGGGAAATTCGGCCCGGTGCTCCTCGAGCACGCTCACCACGTCGAACGTCGCGTCGGGCACGATCACCGTCGGTCGCGTGGGCGCACGGCGGAAGCGGCGCACCGACTGCTCGATCTGGCCGGCCGAGAGGTTCACGGTGCCGCCGAGCCGCTGCAGAAGCGCGCGCAGCGAATCCTCCCGCTGCACGAGCACCGACACCGAATAGCCGATGGCGTTGTCGGCGATGATGCGACCCTTCCGGTCGTAGATCACGCCGCGCGGGGCCGGGAGCGGCAACTCGCGCAGGCGGTTCGTCTCCGCGCGGAGGGTGTACTTCTCGTGCTGCAGGATCTGGCTACGGAAGAACCCCGAGGTCAGGAAGACGATCAGCAGCACCACGAGGGCGTTCGCGGCGCGCCCCCGGCGCCGCAGGTCGTTGGGATGGAAGCTCATGCCGCACGCGTTTCGAGCACGGGCCGCAGGAGCATCAGCGCGATCACGCCCGCCACCGCGGTGACGGCCGCCGACAGCGAGGACCAGACGAGGATCTGCATCAGCAGCTCGGCGCCGTGCAGCCGGCGCTCCACCAGGTTCATCAGGATCTCGTACGCCCACTTGCCGAGGAACAGGAAGAAGCCGTTCAGCAGCACGTGATCAGCGAAGAACACCGCCTTCAGCCGCGACCAGCCGAAGCCGATCAGCGTCATCGCCAGTGCGCCGGCGCCGAAGGCCCCGAGGGCCACGGAATCCGACGCCAGGCCGAGGATGAAGCCGAAGAGCGCAGCCACCCCGGGGCGCACGCGCACCGAGGCGAGCAGCAGGGCGATGATCAGGAAGTCCGCCGATGCCCGCCACGCGAGCAGCGGGCGCAGCGTGTAGTGCAGGAGGATCAGGATGCTGCACAGCAGCACGGTGCGGATCGTGGCGCTCCAGTTCATCGCTCGAGCTCCGGCGTCGTGGTTGGGCGCGGTACAGTCGGCGCACCCGGAATCTGGCGCGCGAGGCTGTCTGCCCGCGCCCGCTCGCGCAGGATGCTGTCCCTCCTCGCGCGGGCGCGGGCGGCAGCCGCCGAGTCAGGCGCCGGAGCCGGCCGCGCCGGCGTCACGGGCGCCGGAACTGCGGCCGCCGCGGCGGTATCACGACCGAGTGAATCCTGCAGCAGGCGGGCCGCCGAATCGAGTGCCGCACGCCGGGCGGCCGCGTCGGCGGCCGCGGCCTGCCTCGCCAGCGAGTCGCCGGCGAGCACGATGCTGCGCGTTGCCGAATCCACGGCGCCCACTCCCGCCCACACGTTCGTGAGCCCCGCCGCGGCACGCTGCGGCGTGAGGATCATCACCGCGCTCAGCTCGGCCGGGTTCACGGCGGGCCGCAGGATGTATGTCCTCGCCCACGCCTCGGCGGTTTTGATCTCGCCCATTACCACGCCCACGGGAATGCCCTTGGGGTAGATCCCCCCCAATCCGGAGCTGTACACCACGGCGCCCGGTTTGAGCGTCGCGCGGAACGGGACCCCACGCATCTCCAGGAGGTAGCGCTCCGAGCGCAGGAACGCCGGATCGCGCGCGCCGCCGGTGCCGGTGACGTGCGGCTGCACGATGCCGAAGGCGCTGCCATCGGCGGACATCGCGCTCACGCGGAAGTCCGGATGCGCGAACAGGATGGCGAGGCTGAGCGTGGGATCCACCGTCTGCACCAGCCCGACGATCCCTTCCGGGGCCACGACGAGACTGCGCTCGCGGACGCCGGCGTTCGAGCCCGCGCTCAGCGTGATCGTGAAGTCCTCCGCCCGTCCGCGCCCCTGCAGCGCCTCGGCAGGGATGAACCCCCACCTCAGTGCGCTGCCCAACCCCAGCAGCTTGCGCAGGCGGTCGTTCTCGTTCTCCAGCGTGGGGACGCGAGCCGCGGCGAGGGCGAGCGTATCCCGCTTCAGCTCCTCGCGCTGGCTGGACAGGTAGGCGGCACGCCAGCGCTCCGAGCCCTCCTGAAGCTGGAGCAGCGGCGCGACGAGAGTGCGGCGCAGCGCGCTGGCCACCGGCTCGCGCAGCCGCTGGTTGAGCAGCATCGCGAGGAGCGAAAGCACCACGCAGACGACGAAGAGAACGACGTCCGTGCGCGAACTGATCCGGCCGCTGCGCGCCACCCCGCCCTCAGGTACTCAGGACCGACCAGTACTTCTCCTCGTCGTCGAGGATGCGGCCAGTGCCGCGCACCACGCAGGTGAGTGGATCCTCGTCCACATGGATGGGAAGCCCCGTCTCCTGGCTGAGCAGGAGGTCGAGCCCGCGAATGAGCGCGCCGCCACCGGTCATCACGATCCCGCGGTCCACGATGTCGCTCGCCAGCTCCGG
>CAMLIU010000303.1 GCA_946479995.1 uncultured Gemmatimonadota bacterium
GCTCGCCGGGGATGCCGAGCTTCACCGGCGTGCCGCCGGCGGTGACGATGACGGCCGGCGACCTGTAGGCTTCGCCCGTATCGGTCACCGTCTCGAACGTGCCGTCGTCGAGCCGCTTCACCTGGTGGACGTTCGCCGTGATGAACTCGGCACCGAAGGAACGCGAGTGCTCCTCGAACTTGCGCGCCAGCTCCCATCCGAGGATGGACTTCTCGCCGATCCAGTCATCCAGCTTCTCGGTGTTGAGCAGCTCGCCGCCGGGCATGCCGCGCTCGAGCACGGCGGTCCTGAGCATGGAGCGTCCGGTATACAGCGCGGCGCACATCCCGGCCGGCCCCGCTCCAACGATGACGACGTCGTAGGTATTGGTGGTGCTCACGGTGTTCCTCGTTCGTTCAGGCGCGCTCCGCCGCGCGGCTCCTGCAATCTCGCCAGAGTGAGTCCGGGAGGGAACCGTTCGGTTCCCCTGTCTACGGCCCAACGACGAGGCGCTGCAGCGCGCCGTGGCAGTGCGACGCCGTGCCGACGAGAAATGCCGCACGTCCCTGCTCGCCCCGCTGGGCGATGGCGCGATCGGCCTCGAGCACGTCGGCGACGTCGAGCATGCCGACCCCGTAAGCACGGTGCGAGCAGTGGAACACGAAGGGCCCCTCCAGCGGCCGACCCACGGCGCGTTCCGACTCCACGTACGCCTCCAGCGCGACAGGCAGGCTCCACGTGCGCTCGCCCCGCGTATGCGGGCAGCGCGCGGGCTCGATGCAGTTGATGGGACACATCCACTCGGCGAAGCTCACGTAGTGAGTGCCGTCCGTACCCGCGCGCTGCCACGGCACCACCGGTGACGACTCCAGCGGCGCAGCCAGCACCTCGCGGAGAGGCCATCGGTGGCGCGCCCGAGCGAGCAGCCAGCCCGCCATGAGGTGAGGCATCAGCGGTGAAGGAACGATCGCATCCCGGGTACAGCGCTCCGGTGCGACGGCGCACTCGTCGAGATAGCGCGAGAAGAAGGCGTCCCACGCGGACACCTCGAGGGTGAATGGCGGGAGCGCGTCGCCCTCCGACGAGCGGGTGACCGCACAGTCGGGGTTCCGGTCCACGACCACGAGCCGGTCCCAGGAGAGTGCGCCGGCGCGCTGCGCGCGTCCGAGCTGCCGCAGGTAGTAGCCGCCGTAGCAGCCGCCCCCAACGACGACTATCGTCCCGAACCGCTGTACCGTGCGAGTCGGACGAAGGTGCGCGTCAGCGCCGGACGTGACGTCCGCCATCGACCGTGATCACCTCGCCGGTGACGTAGCCGGCGTCCAGCAGGTAGAGCATTGCGCCAGCCACGTCTTCCGGAGAGCCAAGCCGTCCGAGGGGCGTGGTGGCGCGGAGCCGCTCGGCATCCTCGTCGTTCCAGCCCTCTGGGAGCAGCACCACGCCCGGCGCAATGGCATTGACGCGCACTTCGGGGGCGAGCACGCGCGCCAGTGCGCGCGTCATCTGGACCACCGCGGATTTCGTGATGCCGTGCGGCACGTAGGCAGGCCAGGTCTCGAACGCCGCAAGGTCGGCGATGTTGACGATGCTCCCGCGCGCCGCCCGCAGCGCCGGGGCGGCGCGCTGGCTCAGGAAGTACGGCGCACGCAGGTTGAGCGCGAACATCTCGTCCCAGGTCTCCACGGACGTCTCGCCGAACGGCGTTCGCCGCATCACCGCCGCCGAGTTCACCAGGACGTCGAGCGTTCCGCGGGCGGCCACCGCCTGGTCCGCCAGCCGCTCCGCTTCCCCGGCGTCGCCGAGGTTGGCGCGTATCGCTTGCGCGCTGCCGCCCGCGCGAACGACGAGGCGAACCGTCTCCTCTGCCCCGGCAGATGACGCGTGGTAATGGACGATGACGTGCATTCCGCGCGCGCCGAGTGCGACGGCGAGCGCACGCCCGACCCGGTGTCCGGCCCCGGTCACGAGTGCCACCCGACCGGCGAGGTCCGTCATCGCCGATTCGTCATGTGGCGGGTGTGCGACCGAGAGACGCCAACCGCGACTCCTGCTCGGCCAGCCATTCAGACGGCACCTGCATCATCCCGATCGTGCGCGGCCCGTCGGCCGCGCCGTGCCAGTCCGAGCCGCCACTGGGCACGAGGTCCAGCTCGCGGGCGATTGCCGAGAGACGACCGATGTCCGACGGTGAATGGCTGGGGTGCCGGACCTCCACACCGTCGAGTCCCTGCGCGCGAAGCGCAACGAGCCGCTCGCGCGTGCCCGACGCTGCGGGGTGAGCGAGCACGGCGAGCCCCCCCGCGTCGTGGATCATGGCGATGGCGTCGCGCATGCCGAGTTGCTCCTTCGGCACGTACGCCGGCCGGCCGGCGCCGAGATACCGGTCGAAGGCGTCGCGGGAATCCACGGCCCACCCCTCGGCGATGAGGGCGCGCGCGACGTGCGGACGTCCGATGGCGCCGTCGGCCGCCTGGGCGAGCACCGACTCGAGCGTGATGTGCACGCCGATCTCCTCGAGTCGCTCCACGATGCGGCGTGCGCGGCGCTCGCGCATTCCACGCAGCCCGGCGAGCGCGCTCTCGAGGACGGCGGTATCGCGAAGGTGGAGGCCCAGCAGGTGCGTCTCCGTGTCGCCCTCGACGGCACTCAACTCGACCCCGGGCACCACCCGCACCCCGAGCTCCTCGCCCGCTCGCTGGGCTTCCTCGAGGCCCGCCACCGTGTCGTGATCGGTGAGCGCGATGGCGGAGAGCTTCGCCTTCGCGGCGGCGCGAACGACGTCGGCCGGTGCGCGCGAACCATCGGAGGCCGTCGAATGCATGTGAAGGTCGACGAACGGCGCCGGGCCGCCCGGCCCGGTCACGACTGGTAGCCGGCCTCGGGCGACATCTCGCCCGGCTGGGAGTGCGCGAGGAGCCGAGTGAGGTCGGCGTCGCTCATCTCGAACAGCGCCTGCTCGCGCGACCGCGCGCCCGTGGGTGAATAGCGGGAAACGCGGACCTCGCGATCCGCCCCGCTGCCGGCGACGAACATCAGGGAGAACTCGTCGCGGTCGTACTGCGTCACGCGACCGGAGGGATAGACCTTCCAGGTGCGTCCGTCGTGCGTGATGGAACGTGTCGGCATGCTACGGCAACTCCACTTCGTGGTAGATCCGCGCCGGGTCGAGCACGCGGTCGGGGGCGGACTTGTGCGCGCTGGCGAGCGTCGCCGCGTCCGGAGCCTCGAAGAATTCCAGGAATGCGCCCGGGAGCCCCGCTTCCTCGTAGACGGTGTAGCGGCAACCGGCGGCTGCGTAGTAGGCGTGCATCCGCTGCAGCCGCTGCGCGAACTTCTCCCGCTCCGAAGGAGTCACCAGCGTCCGCTGGACGGTGAGCGCCCGCGGCGCCTTCCTAGACCGCGGCATCGGGGAACGACTCCAGGGTCTTCTTCAGTGCAGCGAGGAACTTGTCGGCGTCGGCGCCGTCCACGATGCGATGGTCGAACGAGAGCGAGAAGTAGGCGCAGGTGCGGATCGCGATCGTGTCCTCGCCGT
>CAMLIU010000304.1 GCA_946479995.1 uncultured Gemmatimonadota bacterium
GTCGTGCAGCATCGCGCCGATGCGGAACCAGAAGAGGAAGCTCTCGTCGAACCCTGCCTTGACGGCGAGTGCCCCGGACAGGTCGGCCACCCGTTCGCAGTGCCCCGTGGTGTGGATGTCCTTGGACTCGATGGCATCGCTCCACTGGCGCACCGCGTCGAGGAAGTCCCCCTCGAGGCGCGCCATGCGGCGCCCGACGTCGGCCAGCTCATGGCGCGCGCGCAGGACGTCGAAGCAGCGGTACGCCTCGTTCAGCGCCTGCAGCGTTTCGCGGTGGCGGCCGAGGCGATGATAGAGCGCCGCCAGCTCCTGGTTCGCATCGCCGGCCAGGGTGAGGTCGCGCGCCCCGACACCCAGCTCGCGGGCGCGCTGCAGGTGCCCTTCGGCGGTCACCAGGTCCCCGCTCTCGCGCGCGATCACGCCGTACACCTTCTGCGCCTCGCCGTTGGCGCGCGTGTCACCGATGTGCGCGGCCAGCTCCATCGCGTGGTCACAGCGGCGGCGAGCCTGGCCGAAGTCGCGGCGCTCCGCCTCCAGCAGCGCCATGTTGACCTCGAGCTGGATCCGCATCGACACGCCGCCCAGCGCGTTGGCGATCGTGAGCGCTTCGGTGAACGCCGCCTCGGCCTCATCGTGGCGGCCGAGCTCGAGGTTCACGATGCCGAGGTTGTTCAGTGTGCCGACGATGTTGTCGAGCAGCGAATGACGGCGCCCGTGCGCCAGCGCATCGTGGTAGAACCGCAGCGCGCCCCGCACGTCGCCGCGGACGCGCGCCAGCGAGCCGAGGTTCGTCGTCACGTCCACATGGAGCCGCGGGTCGTCGGCATTCGTGCCGCGCGCGAGCGCGTCGTGGAACGTGCGCTCAGCGTCGTCGAGATTGCCCAGACGCCACTGCACGGCGCCGAGCACGTTGAGTGCGTGCCCGAGGGCGCTGCGGTCGGCGCTCGCCTCCGCCGTGGCCACCGCGGCTTCCGCGCAGTCGGCGGCGGCGTGATAGTCGGCGTCCACCTCGTGGCTGCGCGCGATCCAGCGCAGCAGCGCCGACGCCATCGACGCGGACGAGGGGTCGAGGCTGTGCAGTGCCCGCTCGAACAGCGTCCTCGCCTCGGCGCGACGTCCCATCCGGTCGAGCGCGCGCGCCTCCTCGGCCAGCGCACGCGCCGACAGGTCCCCACCGGCCGGGTCGACCAGCAGGGGGTAGAGCGCGCGAGCCTGGACGGAGCCGGAGGGCGAAGTCACCAGGTGCTCGAGGACGGAGGTGGTGAAGCGGTCGCGTGAGCCGGACATGCCGCACCGGAGGTGCGACTGCGCCGGCCCACGTTACGCCCCATCGTCGGGGCGGCACGGCGTCTTGCTGCTACGTCGCTAGTACAGCTCGACGGACACGCCCCGCTCCGCCACCAGGTAGCCGCTGAAGTGCTTGATGCGGCGGTAGACCAGCTTGTCCGGGCGGTCCAGCACCGTCGCCAGCGAAGGATCGGTCAGCGATTCGTCCACGCAGGACTTTGCCGCACTCGTCGGGCAGTAGAGAATCCCCATCTCCACGGCCTGCTGCGCCTGCTTTCCCTTGACCGTGAGGTTCAGGTAGACGTTCTGGCGAGGACTGAAGCGAAGCGCCGGCTCGAAGTCGATGCGGGGGAGGCCGCCGGATGCACTCCGCACCTTGGCCGTGATCGTGATCTTCTTCGTCAGGGGCGAGCATGCGAGATCCCACGTGCCCATGCCGTAGCTCGACGTGGCGGGATCGCAGATGGAGTGCGCGGGCAACCAGAGCGAGTGCGCGCCGAACTGCAGGTAGTTGTCGCGGCGCGGATCGACCTGGATCACGTAGGTGGACGAGTCGTCGTCGGTAGTGCCGTCTACCGGCTTCGCCTTTCCATCAGGGAGGCCCCCCTTCGAGAGGCCGGCGCTCTCCGGCGCGGCGAGAGGCAGCGGCGACGTGGCATCCGTCGAGCAGGCGCTCGAGGCCACGACGACACCGGACATCGCGAGGAGGAGATAGCGAAGACGCATCGGACGAAGCGTGAGGGGAGCGAGAAGGAGCCGTGCACTGCCACGGCTGAGCGAGGGCGCAGTACGCCCACTTGGCCTCCTCCCTTGGCAACGGCGGGGCCACTTGTGCTCGCTGTCACACTCCGGTCATGCTGTCCGCCACAGGACGACCCCGACGAATCGTTCGGCAATAACGTCCGACGTCATCGGTCGAATGTCCCAGAGGCCTCCGCGCGCGGACTGTGGCATTATGCCAGACATTTCGCGCTTTGCCACAGCGCGTGGCGCCGAGGCCGCGGCCGGCGGGACGTCGCGGACAATTTCCGCCGCTGTCGGCTCGATGGGCACGTGTCAGGTCGGCGCCATCTGCCAGGCCGCTCACCAGACGCCGATGATGGCGCAGAGGAAACATCCGGTGATACGGCCCGTATTGTGCCATAGCCACTTTGGACGACGTTGACTCGTCCTCCACGACGACACACTTTGCGTAGTTCGTGCGCGCCCGGCCTTTCCAGTCGAGGTGCACGTCGTCCTTTTCTGCCCGTCAGTCCGATGTCCAAGCCGTCGAAGCCATACGGATCCGCCGCTCCCGAGCACGTCGAGGGCCGCGTCCGCGTCTTCGTGGACGTCGATGGAACGCGCTGGCAGGTGAAGGAGATGCCGTTCTCGAACTACGACCGGCGGCGCGGAGTCTCGCTCATCTTCTGGAGCGATGGTGCAGTGCGCCGCGTGCGTGACTACCCCGCCGACTGGCATGAGCTCTCCGACAGCGAGCTCGCCCTCCTGAGCTGGAAGGTCTGACCGGCGAGTCGCGCATCGAGTCGCTCGGCGACTCGCACTCGGCAGCTCGCGCTCAGCGGCGGACCTTCTCCCCCTGCTCCGCGCCGATGGCGGGAATGGGAACCGCCGTCTTTCCCTCGGCCAGCAGCCGGGTGACGAAGCGCTGTCCTTCCGACACGCGCTCGATCTCGATGGCGATGGCGTCCATCGCCTGCTCCATGCGCTCGAGCCGCAGGACCGTGTCGCGGTCAGGGAGGGGACGCGGCTGCGAGCCGCGCTTCCAGATGGACCGCGCCCACGCGAGCGCGATCGGGCACAGCACGAAGATCGTGAAGACGATGAGGATCGGCTCGAAGTCCACGCGGTTCACCTGTCGAGGGGGACGTACGGGTTCCGTGCTGGCGACGAGCGCCACGGGGGCGGAGGCGAGCTGCTGGCCCACCGCATCGATACTGCTCTCGAGGCGCGCGATGCGGGCGTCGAGCACGGCAAGACGCTGCTCGAGGCCGGCACGATTGGCGCCGGTGGCGCTCTGGAGCTGCCGCGCGATCTCGCGACGGCGGTCCGTCGCGGAATTCAACTGACTCGAGAGCTCGCGTTGCTGCGCCTTGAGGGCGCGGACCTCCTGCGCCGTGGCGGGCGGTCCGGTGAGCGCCTGCGGAGTGACGACGACGACGCCTGGCGCCGCCGGTGCGGCGGGCGC
>CAMLIU010000305.1 GCA_946479995.1 uncultured Gemmatimonadota bacterium
AGCTTCGCCAGCTCCTTCGCCGGATCGTAGCGGAACCACGAGATCAGGTACGGCTGCACGCTTGGCCGGAAGAGCGACATCAGGGCCGGCGGCACGCTGTCCACCATGTGGCCGGCATCGATCTGCGCCATGATGCTGTCCGCCTGCGCGGCGAGTGCCGCCGGGGCGCGCGCCGCGAGCTGCTCGTGGATCACGGTGGATGCGGACCGGCCGGCCCCTTCCAGCGAGACGAACGCGTCGGCGCTCGCGCGCTGCGTCGCGAGCAGGCCGAGGAGGGAGCCCTCGCTGTGGCCGACGACGGTAACCGTGGAGAGGCGCGGATCGAGGCGCATGCGCTGCACCCACGCCGCCGCGTCGTCGGCGAGCATGTCGAAGCGCAGGTCAGCCTCGGACGTGAGTGCGGCGCGGCTGCCGCCGAGGCCACGCTTGTCGTAGCGCACCGAGGCGATCCCCCGCTCGGCGAGCGCCTCGGCGAGCAGCCGGAGGCTGTTGTTGGGCCCGGGGAGGCCGACGGTGTTGCCATTGCGATCGGTGGGGCCGGATCCGGCGATGAGCAGCACGGCGGGCCACGGCGCCGGCGTATCAGGACAGGTAAAGCTGCCCTCGAGTGTGCCGGCGGGGATGGCGACGTGTATGCTGTCGGAGTCGCACTCCATGGGCGAGGTGGATCGTGCTGCGGTGGCACTCATGGTGCCTGGACCCTGCGTGGCGCAGGCGAGGAGCAAGGTGATCGCACAGAGTACGGCACGGGCGGAGTTTCGCATCGGTCTCTCGAGTCTGGTGTTGCGGCCAGCGCCCACTTCCCGTCTACGCGCGCGCGCTCAGGACTACAGCACGCCCCAGAAATCGCGCGACACGTCCACGTTGAACGCCCAGCGCCCCTGACGCAGCCCGCGACCCAGCTGGATGCGCAGCAGGTCGTAGAACGGCTGGAGCGCCACCCCCACGCTCGGGTATACGCCACTCGGATGCCCGGTGTCCAGATCGTACGCGCGACGGATGGCGATGGCCTGCACGAACGGTGCGAGCGTCGCCGTGCCAGGGACGCGGCCGAACCGTCCGAGATTCACCGATGGAAAGGGGACGGGCAGGCGCCACTCCACGCGCTGCGAGATGCCCCCTCGCGCCACGAGCTCGTGGAACTCGTAGCCGGGCGCGCTCACCGGTCCACCGAAGTAGAGCAGCTCCTGCGACGGGAGCTCGCCGGACCCACCCACCGCGCCGGCGTAGGTAGTCAGCACCAGGCGGCTGCGGCCGATGGGGCGCTGGATGTCGAGCGACACGAACGCCCGTGCGACGGTGCCGGGCTCGATGGCGAAGGAGGCGTCGTCCGTGGTGAGGCGGCTCAGGCGAACATTTCCCGACGCGCGCAGCTCGGTACCGAGGAAGGAGAGTGCGGTCGGCCGGTCCGCGGCGAGGGAAAAGCGCAGCGCCCGAACCGGCACCGCCGGCAGGATGCGGGGAAACTCGCCCTGCGCCGGCACCGCTCGCACCTCGAGCGCATGCTGGCGCTCGAGCGACGCATCGGCGCGCCAGCGCAGGCCGAGCACGCCGCGCGCGTCGAAGCCGAGCCCCACCGCCTGCACGGCGTAAGGATCGGTGTAGTCCGAGCCGAACTCCTGCGCGGCGATGGAGTTCACGGCGCCGGAGCGCTCCTGCACGTCGCCGGCGTCGCGGAAGTCGCGCTCGCCGAACAGGCGCACGCCGTATCGCGGCGACTGCCACTCCAGGTTGGCGCCTCCCTTCACCGCGCGATCGTCCACGCCGTAGCGCGCGCGCGCGGAGATGTCCCAGCCGCGACCGAAACGCGTCGCTGCACCGCCGCCAACGGCAAGTCCTTCCGCCCGGTCGAAGCGGATGAAGTCGGAGACGCTTCCGGCGGAGAGCATGAGCGCCTGTGGGCGGCGCAGCGCCTGCGCCCGCACGAGCTCGCGCGCCTCGGACTGTACCTGCCGGATGTCGGCGTCGGTCACCGCGCGCACGTCGGGGGGCAGCGAGTCGAGCACGGCGCCGGAGAAATGGAAGGTGTCCTGCGCCGCCTTCGGGGCGGGCATGATCTCCGGCCCGGCGAACATGGCCGGATTCAGCCCGATGTTGACCTGGTAGTCGCCGATCTCCCAACGGCCACGGATGATGCCGCGGACGGGATAGTCGAGCCAGGTGCCGCCGCGACGGATCTCGATCTCCTGCTTGCGTGGCAGCCAGAAGCGGGTGCCGATGAGGCCGTTCTCGATGACGACGAAGAGGTCCTCGAGCGCCTTGTCGAGGAAGGCGGCCCGCGTGAAGTTGAACGCCATCCGGACGACCTGCGCATCGTCGCGGTCGATGTAGACGGCGCCGATGATGCGCGGCTGCGTGTCGTCCTTCGGCCGCACCTTCACCTGATACAGCATGATGGTGCGCCCCGGCAGGTTCATGGGGAGCGAGTCGGTGATGGCGAAGTCGTAGACCTGGAGGCCGGCGGGCGAGAGCGGATGCGGCACGTCGCGCACCTCGTCTCCCTCACCGAGCCGGATGATGGCCGGGAAGTTGTTCTGGACGATGCCGAGGTGGTCGCGGTGGTAGGAGATGTCGGTGGGCAGGAGCAGCGTGTCGCGCCGGCCGAGGATGCGCTGCTTGCTCAGGTTCGGCGCGAGCCAGTACACTTCGTTCACGAGCTCGTCAGCCTTCACCACCTTGGGCGGCTCGGCGAGCCCTTCGCCGACCTGGGCGAGGAAGGTGACGTAGCCATGCGCGACGGCCTTGTAGTCCCGCAGCCCGGTGTCGGCGAGCTGCTGGACCCGGCGCGCGGTGGCGCGTTCGACGAGCTCGCGGGTGCGTGCGTCGTTCCACTGCTGCGCGCGCAGCGACGCCGGCGCGAGGAGGAGCGCGACAGCGCAGGCGACAGTTACCCTGGTGAGCGAGCGAGACATCCCGAAAGCTCGCCGGCGCTCGCGTCCCCGACAAGCACGACAGCACTGCACCGCACATCATGAGCTTCGACACATTCCGCGCCCGTGCGCGCGCCAATCACCTCGTGCCGGTCTGGCGGGAGACGCTGCTCGACACCGACACGCCGGTGACGGCGTTCGCCAAGCTGCGCGCCGTCGGCGGTCCGTTCGCCTTCCTGCTGGAGAGCGCTCCCGCCGGTGGCGAGACGTGGGCGCGCTACACCTTCATGGGCGCGGAGCCGCGCGGCGCGTGGCGGCTGCGCGACGGCGTGGTGGACGAGTGGACGCCGGCGAAGGGGTGGCATGGCGAGCACAAGCCGGCGGATCCGCTCGAGCACCTGAATGCGCGGCTGCGCGCCTGCCCGCCGGTGGAGGTGCCGGAGCTCGGCGGCTTCTGGAGCGGCGCCGTCGGCTTCTTCGGCTACGACACGGTGCGGCTCATCGAGCGGCTGCCATCGCCGCCGCCGCGCGGCGACAAAGCGCCGGATGGCCTGTTCGTGTTCACCGATGCGCTCGTCATCATCGACAACCTGCGCTC
>CAMLIU010000306.1 GCA_946479995.1 uncultured Gemmatimonadota bacterium
GCCCTCGGCGGTCTCTGCGCCGTCAGCGAATTCCAGGAGGGGTAGTCGCCGCAGAGATCGCAGAGACCGCCGAGGGCGCTGAGAAATGCCATAGCGCATCGACGCCGTCCTACGGGACTCCGCGACTCCGCGGTGAACCCCAGCCTCCGGCCGTTTCCGCTCCCCATGCTGTTGAGTCGGTTCACCAAATCGTCCCGAAAGAGCGACGGGCCGCGCCTTGCAGGTGCCGGCCCGTCGGTCTCACTACGAAGTACGACGTACGCAGTACGTCAGTTGCCCTTCGTTCAGGACGCGTACAGCGGCGCCAGATCCACGTAGATCCGGCACTCCTTCGCCTGGGGCGAACCGTCGGCGCTCGGCGCTGCGGCAAGGCGGAAGATCGTGCATGCCGGAACCGTCACCGTGCGGCCGTCGTGACGCAGGTAGGTCACCTCCGCCTCGAGCACGAGCGTGCTGCCGTCGAGCCACTGACCGACGGAGCGATGGCTCAGCGACTGGAAGCCGGCGAAGAACTGCGCGATCGCCTCGGTAATCGCCTCGCGTCCGGACGTGCGTGGCCAGTTGCCGAACTGCACCCAGCCGTCGGAGGCAAAGGCGCGCGCGAACCCGGCGGCGTCCTTCCGGTCAACGCTCTTCGAATAGAGCTCGTCCGCCCAGCGCATCACTGCCTCACGCGAGAGTCCGGCGTCGGCTGTCAGCATCGTGTCGTATGGTGGGGGTGGAACAGCGCCTCGTCACTGCACCTGGCGAATGTTCGCCGCATAAAGATGCCACCGCCGTTGCGCCGCGGAAGCACCCGGCACCGCCGCGCGCCGCAAGGTGTACGTGCCGGTGAACTTCTGTCGGGTGCCGTTCCGCAGGCGGGAGTCGATCTCCACCGGTACCGTGACGTAGCGTGAGCCCGCGGCCCCCTCTACCCGTCCAGGCGCGCCGGTCTTCACGTCCACGGTCTCCGTCGAGTCGAAGCCGGCCGCGAACTGCGCGTAGCTGCGCACGTTCTTCTGGCCACTCGCCTCCCACATTCGGTACGCACGCAGGTAATCGTGCGCCCGGATCGCGGCGTAGTAGTCACGCACGACGGCCACCGGATCACCGACCGAATCTTCCCCCGCGGACGGCGCAGGGGACAGCGGCCTGGGCGCCGGGCCGGCGGGGGCTGTCGCGCGTGGCGCCGGCGTAACTGTCCGCGCCGAATCGATTCCCCCCGTGGCCGACGCTCGAATTGGTTCCTCACCGCGCATCGCGCCCGGCGCGGACGGATCATACGGCACGATCCGCGGCGACGGTGCCGTGTCGCGCCGGATCGCCGCCGCGCGCGCCGAGTCCGCGGCCATGCTGTCCTGCCGCGCCTTCTCCGCGCGTCCGCACGAGAGCAGGACCACCGCGCACACTCCGAGGGCGAGCAATTTCCGCTTCGTCAATGCTCAGCCCTCCAGCACGGGGGCCGCGACGAGCGTGAGGAAATCCTCCCACTCGCCGAGGACGAGCGTGTCGAGCAGTGCTGCCGCGTCGGTGAACCGCGCTCCTGGCTGCGCTTCCCGCTCCAACGCGTCGAGCGTCTCGGCACGCACGTGCTGGTAGTACTCCCGCGTCATCTCGCCGCCGCCATCGATCCCGGCGTTGTGCCGGATCCACTGCCAGAGCTGGGACCGCGAGATCTCCGCCGTCGCCGCGTCCTCCATGAGGTTGTGGATCGCCGCCGCGCCGTTGCCGCGAAGCCATGCATCGAGGTACCGCAGCGCCACGTCCACGTTCGTTCGCACGCCCACATCGGTCACCATGCCACCCGGCACGGTCGCGTCTATGAGCTGCCCGCCGGCGACCTTCACGCCCTCGTCGAGCACGGACTTCTGGTGCGGACGTCCAGCGAGCACCGCGTCGAAGGCGGCACGCGCCACGGGCACGAGATCCGGGTGCGCCACCCAGGTGCCGTCGAAGCCCATGCCGCTCTCGCGTTCCTTGTCCTCACGCACCCTGGCAAAGGCGCGCTCGTTCACCTCCGCGTCGCGCCGGCTCGGGATGAACGCCGCCATCCCGCCAATGGCATGTGCACCGTGCCGGTGGCACACCTGTACCAGCCGCTCGGTATAGGCGCGCATGAACGGCACCGTCATCGTGAGCTGCGCGCGGTCGGGCAGCACCTTGTCCGCCCGGTCGCGGAAGGTCTTGATGAAGCTGAAGAGATAGTCCCACCGTCCCGCGTTGAGCCCCGATGCATGCTCACGCAGCTCGTACAGGATCTCCTCCATCTCCAGCGCCGCGGGAAGCGTCTCGATCAGCACCGTGGCGCGGATCGTCCCCCGCGGAATGCCGAGTACCTGCTGCGCCTGCACGAAGACGTCGTTCCACAGCTTCGCCTCGGCGTGATGCTCGAGCTTCGGCAGGTAGAAGTACGGGCCCGTGCCCCGCGCCAGCAGCTCGGCGGCGTTGTGGAAGAAGTAGAGGCCGAAGTCCGTGAGGCTCGCCGACATCGGTTCGCCGTCCACGAGGATGTGACGCTCCACCAGGTGCCAGCCGCGCGGCCGCACCACCAGGGTGGCGGTCGCGTCGTTGAGTCGGTAGTGCTTGCCCCCGGCGTCGAGGGAGATGGTGCGCCGGACGGCGTCCTTCAGGTTGCGCTGGCCCTGGATGATGTTCGCCCACGTGGGGGAGCACGAGTCCTCGAGGTCGGCCATGAAGACCTTCGCGCCGGAGTTGAGGGCGTTGATCATCATCTTCCGCTCCACCGGGCCGGTGATCTCCACGCGTCGATCGTCGAGGTCCGGCGGCGCCGCGGCCACCTGCCACCCCGGCACGCGCTCGATGCCGACGCGGGCCGGGAAGTCCAGCGGCACCCCCACTGGATGCGCGGCCAGCGCCAGCCGCTGCGGCTCCCGTTCGGCAAGGAGCTCCCGGCGCCGCTCGTCGAACGTGCGATGGAGCGACGCGAGAAAGGCGAGGGCGTCGGTGGTCAGGATGTCCTGGGACGCCACATCGGGACGCGCAGCGACCACGACACGGCTTGCGGAAGAGGTCTCGGGCATGGACTGGGATGCGAGGACGGGGTAGCGACGTTTCACGCTTCGCCACCTATATTAGCGCCCTGTCCCGCCGGACCTGTTCCAAGACCCGGCCGCTCGTCGGCCGGCATACGCTCGTCCGGTACTCCTCCCCGGACGCCTACAGGAGAATGAAGATCATGCTTCACCGTGTCACACGGTACTCGCTCGCGGTCGCATTATTCGGCCTGCCGGCGGTGGCCGGCGCGCAGGCGTTCGGCTTGAACGAGATCGGTTCGTGCGCCGTCGCGCGCGGCTTCGCCACCACCTCCGCTCCCTGCGACGACGCATCGAGCATTTTCTGGAATCCCGGCGCCATGCCAGCGCGCCAGGGCTTCTCGCTGTATGCCGGTGCGGCCGCGATCCAGCTCGGTGGGGACTTCACCCAGGACACCAGCTACCGCGTGTGGAACAGCGACATTCCCACGGC
>CAMLIU010000307.1 GCA_946479995.1 uncultured Gemmatimonadota bacterium
GCTAGCTTTGGCGTATGCCTGACAAGAATCACACTGCGGTCATCGTCTCCGCCGCGCGCACCCCGATCGGCAAGTTCCTCGGCGCGCTCTCCTCACTGAGCGCGCCCGAGCTCGGCGCCGTCGCCATCAAGGCCGCCATCGAGCGCTCCGGCGTTCCCATGAGCGACCTCGATGAAGTCATCATGGGCAACGTCGTCCAGGGCGGCGTGGGGCAGGCCCCCGCGCGCCAGGCGATGCTCAAGGCCGGCGTGCCCGCCACCGTCAGCGCCGTCACCGTCAACAAGGTGTGCGGCTCCGGGCTCAAGGCCGTCATGCTCGCCGCGCAGGCCATCAAGGCCGGCGACGCGCGCGTCATCGTCGCTGGCGGGATGGAGTCCATGTCCAACGCGCCGTACTACGTGTACGGCATGCGCAATGGCGTGAAGCTCGGCGACCAGCAGATGATCGATGGCATGATCAAGGACGGGCTCTGGTGCTCGAGCTGCGGCGTCCACATGGGAAGCCATGCGGAGTACACCGCGGAAAAGGCGAAGCTGACGCGTCAGCAGCAGGACGAGTTCGCCGCCGCCTCGCACAAGAAGGCCGTCGCCGCCCAGCAGGGCGGGAAGTTCAAGAGCGAGATTGCGCCGGTCACCATCAAGGGAAAGAAGGGTGACACGGTCGTCGACACCGACGAGGGTCCGCGCGCCGATTCCACCGCCGACACGCTCGGCAAGCTGCGCCCCGCGTTCGCCAAGGGCGACGACGCCACCGTCACCGCCGGCAACGCGAGCTCGCTGAACGATGGCGCGGCAGCCGTGGTGGTGACGTCGCAGGCGTACGCCGAGGAGAAGGGACTGAAGATCCTCGGCCGGATCGATGCGTATGCGACCGGCGCCGGCGACCCGAAGGAGCTGTTCTTTGCGCCGATCACGGCCGTGCGCAACCTGATGAAGAAGGAAGGCACGAAGATCGGCGACTACGACCTGATCGAGGCGAACGAGGCGTTCGCGTCGCAGGCGCTCGCCGACGGCGCGGCGCTCGGCTGGGACTGGGACCGCGTCAACGTGAACGGCGGCGCGATCGCGCTCGGGCACCCGATCGGTGCCAGCGGAACGCGCGTGCTGACTACACTTCTGTATGCCCTGCAGGACCGCAACCTCAAGCGCGGCCTCGCGACGCTCTGCCTCGGTGGCGGCGACGCGGTCGCGCTCTCCGTTACCAGGGAGAAGTAGATGACGACTGTCGCTCTTGCTGCCCGCACGACGCGCACGCGCGCGATCGGCATCCTCGTCGCCGTCGCTGCGCTCGCGCTGGCGTCGCAGTTCGCGCTGCCCCTGCCGGGCACGCCGGTGCCCCTCACGCTGCAGCCGCTGCTCGTCGTGCTGGCGGGGCTCGTGCTCGGCCCGATCGACGCCGCCGTGGCGATGGTGATCTACCTCGGGCTCGGCGCCGCTGGTCTTCCCGTGTTCTCGCCGGTCGGTGCGCCGGGGATCGCGCGGCTGCTCGGCCCGACCGGCGGCTACCTCCTGGCGTGGCCGATGGCGGCGGCGGTGACGGGCTGGCTCGGTGCGAACCGTGAGTCGTTCGTCACCCGCTCGCTGGCGGCGATGGCCGGCATCCTCGTCATGTACGCTGGCGGCATCGCGCAGCTCTCGCTGCTCCATGGAAGCGTGGTGACCGCCGCGGTGATCGGGGCGCTGCCCTTCGTGGCCGCCGACGCGGTGAAGGCGCTGGTCGCCGCCGGCATCGCCGGCCGCTTCCGCCTCACGCGCTGAGGACTGCGTGACGTCCGATGGCGCGCGGCTCTACGCGGCGGCCATCGGACGCATCCTCCTCTTCGTCGTCCTGGTGGCGCTCTGCGCCGTCGTGGCCGACGCGCTGCTCTCGCCCGTGCTGGTGTGGCTCATCGGCATCACGGGCCAGCGGATTCGCACCGACATGTTCGTCGAGCTCGCCGCCGCACTGGGGGCGACGGCGGTCATGGTGCGCGCGATCGACAAGCGCCCGTGGGCGTACGTCGGCTTGTCGCGAGATGCGGCGTCGCTGCGCAAGCTCAACGCCGGATGGTGGATCGGCGCGGCCGCGATCAGCGGCGTCTGCGCCGTGCTCGCGCTCACCGGACTGTTACGATTCGTTCCGACTGCGGGGAGTGGCTGGATCGGCGCAGCCATTCGCATCACGGTCGTGCTCGTTCCGTCGGCACTGGCGGAAGAGCTCATCTGCCGAGGTTATCTTCTCACCGTCGTGTGGGAGCGCGTGGGCGTGCAGTGGGCGGTGCTGCTCACCAGCCTGATGTTCGGCCTGCTGCACCTCACCAACCCTGGCGCGACGGCGGAGTCGGTGGCGCTGGTGACGCTGGCGGGAATCTTCCTTGCCGGCGTGCGGGTGGTGCTGGACAGCCTGTACGCCGCGTGGATGGCGCACCTCGCGTGGAACTGGGTGATGGCGGTACCGCTCCACGCCGCGGTGAGCGGCGTGCGCTTCGAGTCGCCGGAGTACCAGGCGGTCACGATGCAGCCCGCGTGGGTGAGCGGCGGCGCATGGGGACCCGAGGGCGGGCTGATGGCCGGCCTGGGGATGATTGGAGGACTGACTTACCTCTACACGCGGCGTCGCCGCGAGGAGTCATAGCACGATGGCCGACCGCATCGCCGTCATCGGCGCGGGGCAGATGGGCAACGGGATCGCGCACGTGTTCGCGCAGTCCGGATTCGACGTCACGATGATCGACGTCGCCCAGGCGGCGCTCGACAAGGGGCGCGACACGATCTCGAAGAACCTCGACCGCCAGGTGAAGAAGGGCACGATCGCCGAGTCGGACAAGGCGGCGATCCTCGGCCGGGTGAAGACGGAGACGTCGCTCGACGCGGTGAAGGGGTGCGCGCTGGTGGTGGAAGCGGCCACCGAGAACCGCGACCTGAAGTTCCGCATCTTCTCCGACCTCGACGCGAAGGCCGATGCGGGTGCCGTGCTGGCGAGCAACACGAGCTCCATCTCCATCACCGAGATCGCCGCGCGCACGAAGCGCCCCGAGCAGGTGATCGGGATGCACTTCATGAATCCCGTGCCGGTGATGCAGCTCGTGGAGATCATCCGCGGGCTGGCGACGTCGGACGAGACGACGAAGCGCGTGATGGACTGGAGCAAGGCGGTGGGGAAGACGCCGGTGGAGGTGAACGACTTCCCGGGGTTCGTGGCGAACCGGATCCTCATGCCGATGATCAACGAGGCGGTGTACTGCGTCATGGAAGGCGTGGGCACCCCCGAGGCGATCGACACGGTGATGAAGCTCGGGATGAACCACCCCATGGGTCCCCTCGCCCTGGCGGACCTGATCGGCCTCGACACCTGCCTCGCCATCCTCGAGGTGCTCCACGACGGCCTCGGCGACCCGAAGTACCGCCCGTGCCCCCTCCTCCGGAAGTACGTCGCCGCCGGCTGGCTCGGCCGGAAGTCGGGGCGCGGGTTCTATACTTATTGAA
>CAMLIU010000308.1 GCA_946479995.1 uncultured Gemmatimonadota bacterium
TGCAACGAGCTCCAGCGTCGCGGCGGGCAGTTCGGTCTCATGACCGTCTGCGCCGCCGGCGGCATGGGCCACGCCATGGTCATCGAACGCGCATGATGTCCTCCCTGAAGCTCGAGCACGTGGACGGCATTGCCGTCGTCACCATCGACCTCGCTGGCGAGCCGGTGAACAAGGTCACCGCCGGCCTGCGCGCCGAGTTCGCCGAGATGTTCGGCCTCCTCGAGGGCGACAGCTCCATCCGCGGAGTCGTCCTCCACAGCGGAAAGCCTGACACCTGGATCGCCGGTGCCGACATCGACGAGTTCCTCACCCTGCACACCGCCGAGGAGGCGGAGGCGCTCAGCCGCGGCGGACAGGAGCTGCTGTCTCGCCTGGAGGGAATGAAGATTCCCGTCGTCGCCGCCATCCACGGTGCCTGCCTCGGCGGTGGCCTGGAGACGGCGCTCGCCTGCCGCTATCGCATCGTCACCGATCACCCGAAGACCGTCCTCGCGCTCCCGGAAACGCAGCTCGGCATCATCCCCGGCGCCGGGGGCACGCAGCGCCTGCCACGCCTCATCGGGCTGCAGCGCGCGCTCGACATGATCCTCACTGGCCGTAACGTCCGCGCGAAGAAGGCGTACCAGATGGGACTCGCCGACGAGATGGTGCATCCTGCCATCCTGCTCGAGGTGGCAGTGGACCGCGCCCGCAAGCTCGCCGACAGGACACTCGGCGCGCGGCGCACGCCGAAGGACCGCGGCGCCGCCGGTACCCTGCTCGAGAACAACCCGCTCGGCCGGTCGGTGGTGTTCCGCAAGGCGCGCGAAGGGGTGATGGCGAAAACGCACGGGCATTATCCCGCGCCGCTCGCGGCGATCGATGCCGTGCGCACCGGCTACGAGAAGGGACGCGACGCCGGATTCCGCGAGGAGGCGCGCCTGTTCGGCGAGATGGCGATGAGCCCCGAGTCGCGCGAGCTGATCTTCCTCTTCTTCGCCACCACGGCGCTGAAGAAGGATCCGGGCGTCGAGGCGCCGGCACCGGAGCCGCTCCCCGTCGCGACACTCGGTGTGCTCGGCGCGGGCTTCATGGGCGCCGGCATCACCTCGGTGGCCGTGCAGCAGGGAACGCCGGTGCGCCTCAAGGACACCGACACCGCGCGCGTGGCGAAGGGCATCGCCGCGGTGAGCGCCGTGCTGAAGGAGCAGTTGAAGAGGAAGCGGATCACGAAGCTCCAGTACGAGGACCAGCTCCTCCTCGCCGGCGGTACCACCGACTACGCCGGCTTCCAGCGGGCGACGCTCGTCATCGAGGCCGTGTTCGAGGACCTCCCACTCAAGCAGCGCGTGCTGCGCGAGGTGGAGCCGCTGCTCGCGCCAAACGCCATCTACGCCTCCAACACGAGCACGATTCCCATCGCGCGCATCTCCGAGGCGGCCGAGCGTCCGGAGCGCGTGCTGGGGATGCACTTCTTCTCCCCCGTGCACAAGATGCCGCTGCTCGAGGTGATCGCCGCGCCGGCCACCGACAAGGAGTCGGTGGTCACCGCGGTCGCGTACGGGAAGCAGCTCGGCAAGACGGTCATCGTCGTCAACGATTCACCGGGCTTCTACACGACGCGCACCCTTGCCGTCTATCTCAACGAAGCGGGCAAGCTGCTCGACGAAGGCGCGTCGATCGAGGCGATCGACAAGGCGCTCGTGGACTTCGGGTTTCCGGTCGGCCCCATCACGCTGATCGATGAGGTCGGGATCGACGTCGGCGGCAAGGTCGGACAGGTGATGTTCGATGCCTTCGGCACCCGAGTCACGCCGGCGGAGTCGCTGCGGCGCGTGGTGGAGTCCGGCCGCACGGGGCGGAAGGGGAAGTCGGGCTTCTACAAGTACGACGTGAACGGGGAGAAGGGGGACGTGGACCCCTCGGTCTACGAGCTCGTCCCGCACGGGGCGACGCGGCGCGAGGTGGATGCGTCGGAGATCCAGCAGCGCTGCGTGCTGGCGATGGTGAACGAGGCGGCGCGGTGCCTGGAGGAGGGAGTGCTCCGGTCCCCCCGCGACGGGGACGTGGGTGCCGTGTTCGGCATCGGCTTCCCCCCATTTCGTGGCGGCCCCTTCCGCTACGTCGACAGCGTGGGTGCCCAGGTCATCGTCGATCAGCTCGAGGCCCTGGACATCCGTTTCCCGGGCCGATTCGCGCCGGCCGGGGTACTGGTGGAGCGGGCCCGGGCCCACGGGCGGTTCTACCCTGCCAGCGGGCAGCCGCTGCCGTAGATTTCCGCCACGGCCCCCGGCGGCCAGCGATGCCGGGCGAAGGCGTGGTGGCGGGCACTGTGACGGTGTGAATCGATGCAAGGTCCAGACGGTATGGAGAGCTCGGACGCAGAACTCGTCACGCGAGTGCTGCATGGCGAGGTGAACGCGTATGGCGCGCTCGTCTCGCGGTACCGGGACCGGTACGCTCGTTACGCGGTCCACATGCTCGGCAATCGGGAAGATGCGGAAGAGGCGCTGCAGGACGCCTTCACGCGCGCCTACCGGTCGCTGGGACGGTGCGAGGAGCCCGAGCGGTTCGGCGCCTGGCTCTTCCGGATTCTGGTCAATCGGTGCAGGACGAGCGGGGCACGCCGTGTGCGACGTGGACGGACGTTCGTCCACGACGAAGCGGCGCTGATGCGCGCGTCACAGGAGCATCCTGCCGAGCAGACGATGTGGCGGGAGGAGATCGAGCGGGCGCTTGGCGAGCTCAACGCGGACCAGCGAGAGGCTTTCCTGCTCAAGTACGTGGAAGAGCTGGGGTACGACGAGATGTCGGAGATCACCGGCGTTGGTGTCTCGGCATTGAAAATGAGAGTGATGCGCGCCTGCGATCGGCTGCGCACCCTGTTGCGGGAGGTTCATAGTGCCTGAGTGGGGTGAGAGGCATACGACGCTCGAGATGATCGTGCAGGAGCTGCAGCGTCCCGTCCGCCTGGACGAGACGTTCGAGCGGCGCGTCATGGTGCGCGTCCGCCGGCTCCATGCCGAGCGCCGGTCGCGCGGCTGGGTCGCCATCGCATCACGCATCACACATCGCCCGGGCTGGGCGGCGGCGCTTGCCGCCAGCGTGGTCGCCGTCGTCACGCTGGGCCTCCTGCGCGGGCGGCCCGCCGACGGCGGGCGCACCGGCGCCGTCCCCGTGGAACCCGTGCAGTTCGTGCTCGTTGCCCCGGACGCGCACAGCGTCGCCGTCGTCGGCGACTTCAATGACTGGGGACTCAACGATAGTGCCCTCATCGCCACCAACCACGAAGGGGTGTGGAGCGTCACCGCGCCCGTGCCGGCCGGCGTGCACCGCTACGCCTTTCTCGTGAACGGCAAGCAGTGGGTCGCCGATCCCAGCGCCCCGCGCGCTACGGACGACGACTTCGGCATGCCCAGCAGCGCGCTCGTCGTCGAGGACAGCACCAGATGAATCGCTCGGCTCGCGCAGTCTCCGCCCT
>CAMLIU010000309.1 GCA_946479995.1 uncultured Gemmatimonadota bacterium
CCGAGAACGTCTATGGCGGCGTGTTCCGCCTGTTCGACAAGATCCTCCAGCACTACGGGCTCCAGTTCACCTACGTGGACACGCGCGATCCCCAGCGGATCGCCGACGCCATGAAGCCGAACACCAGGCTCGTGTTCGTCGAGACGCCGACGAACCCGCTCATGCGCATCACCGACCTGCGCGCCGCGGCCGAGATCGCGCACAAGGGCAATGCCCTCCTGCTGGTGGACAACACCTTCGCGTCGCCGTACTTCCAGCAGCCGCTGGCCTTCGGCGCCGACATCGTCTACCACTCCACGACGAAGTACCTGAACGGCCATTCCGACATGATCGGCGGGATCGCCATCCTGAACGACGACGACCTCGCCACGCGGCTGCAGTTCAACCTGAACTCCGCGGGCGCGGTGCCTGGCCCCTTCGACGCCTGGCTGGCGCTGCGCGGCACGAAGACGCTGCACCTCCGCATGCCGCGCCACGACCAGAACGGCCGCCGCATCGCCGGCTGGCTGGCCGACAAGGTGGGGGAGAAGAACGTCTTCTACCCGGGACTCGAGTCTCACCCGCAGCACGAGCTGGCGAAGCGGCAGATGTCGGGCTTCGGGGGCATGATCGCCGTGGAGCTCGGCACGAAGGAGCGGGCGAATGCGGTACTGAGCCGCTGCCGCCTCTTCTCCCTCGCCGAGTCGCTCGGCGGGGTGGAGAGCCTCATCAGCCATCCGGCCTCGATGACGCACGCGAGCGTGGAGCCCGAACGCCGGAAGCAGCTTGGCATCACCGAGGGGTTGATCCGGCTGAGCTGCGGCGTGGAGGATGCGGAAGACCTGATCGAGGATCTCGACCAGGCATTTGCTGTCTGACGGCCTGACCCGCTCGGGGGCTTCGTCGCCCCCGAGCGGGTCCGACACTTTCCGGGCGCAGCGAGCGTAGATCCCGGTATCCACCGTCCAGGAGCCCCGCGAATGCCCACGCCACTCCCCCAGATCTCTTCCCGCGCCTGGGAGCACCCCGCTGATCGAGCCGCGCTCGACACGCTGCGCGCCATTCCCGGCTTCGACGAGGTCGTGCGCAAGGTCGCCGGGTTCATCAGCGAACGTGGCGTGCGCCAGCTCTTCCTCGCCAACGCCGTCCAGGTGGGCGCGAACCAGCGTCCCGGGCTGAACGCGCTGCTGATGGAGGTGTGCACGACCCTCGACTGGCCCGAGCGCCCGGAGCTCTACGTCACGCAGTCCCCCGAGGTCAACGCGTGGGCCATCGGCTTCGAGAAGCCGTTCATCGTCGTCTCCTCCGGCGCCCTGGAGCTGCTGGAGAGCGACGACGAGCGGCGCTTCCTTCTCGCGCACGAGCTCGGCCACATCATGAGCGGCCACATGCTCTACCGCACGGTGGCGCTGGTCCTTCTCGCCGTGGGATCGGTCGCCCTCTTCCCCGTGGGCCTCGCGATCCTTCCCTTCCAGCTCGCCCTGCTCGAGTGGCATCGCAAGAGCGAGCTCTCCACCGATCGCGCGGCGCTGCTCGCCGTCCAGGACGTCGTGGTCGCCCAGCGCGCCTTCATGCGCCTCGCCGGCGGCCGCGACTACGGCGATTCGACGAACGTCGAGGAGTTCATGCGGCAGGCCACGGCGTACGAGGTGGGCGGCGACGGGTGGGACCGCATGTTCCGCCTCCTCAACTCCGTCTTCCGCCAGCACCCGTTCCACACGGTGCGCGCGGGTGAGCTCGAGCGCTGGCGCTCGGGAGGCGAGTACGATGCCATCGTCCTCGGCAACTACGTGCGCCGCGGCGATGAGGAACCGGGACTCCGCACCGACTACCGCGAAGCGGCCGACTACTACTCCGCCAAGGCACGCCGCGGGATGTCGAACGTCGAGGATGCGCTCGGTCGCGCGAAGGACGCGTTCCGCGAGGCGTGGAAGGGATCGGGGCCGACGGCCACGTAACGATCGCTCGGCCTTCCTCGCCCCCGCCTATATTCCCGCCATGCGCGTCCTGATCGTTGGCGGCGGTGGCCGCGAGCACGCCCTCGCCTGGAAGTTCAAGCACGATGATCCCGCCGTCGAGATCATCGCCGCCCCGGGAAACCCTGGTATCGCGCAGCTGGGCGAGTGTGTCGCCATCCCCGCGACCGACCTCGAGTCGCTCGCGCGGCTTGCCAGCGACCGCAAGGTCGATCTCACCGTCGTCGGTCCCGAAGCGCCACTCGCCGCCGGGATCGTCGATCGCTTTCGCGCCGATGGCCTGGCCATCTTCGGTCCCACTCGCGCCGCCGCCGAGATCGAGACGTCGAAGGCCTTCGCCAAGCGACTGATGCTGGAGGATGGGATTCCCACCGCCCGCGCCGAGGTCCATACCGACGTCGCCTCGGCCCGGGCCTGCGCCCATCGCTTCGGCGCACCGGTGGTAATCAAGGCGTCCGGCCTCGCGGCGGGAAAGGGAGTCATCGTCTGCCAGACCATGGCCGAAGCTGATGCGGCGATCGAGGACATCCTCGCCGGCAATCGTTTCGGCGACGCCGGAGCGGAAGTACTGGTCGAAGAGTTCATGGAAGGCGAGGAGCTCTCCGTCTTCGCCGTGACCGATGGCACCTCGTTCCTCATCCTGCCCGGACTCCAGGACCACAAGCGTTTGTACGACAAGGACATGGGCCCGAACACGGGGGGCATGGGCGCCTACGTCCCGGTCACTCTCCCAACAACTGACCGATCGGACAGCAGGGAAACTGACTCCTCGCCCAGTGTTCGCCTGGCGATCGCACAGCAGGTCATCGCTCCCACGCTGGCGGGGCTGCGGAAGCGGGGCCGACCCTTCACCGGCCTCCTCTACGCCGGTCTCATGTTGACCCGCGACGGCCCGAAGGTGGTCGAGTTCAACTGCCGCTTCGGCGACCCGGAGACCCAGGCCCTCATGCCGGTGCTCGACCTCCGGCCATCGCTGCTCGAGTCCATGAAGCTGGCGGCCAGCGAGCGGGGATTCGGCGGTCCGGCCGTCACGGGCCTCATCCCCTCGGCGGAGCCCGTCGGCCTCGGACCGGAGGGCCACGACGCGTACGTCTCCCTCTCCGGCGCCTGTGTCACCACGGTGCTCGCGGCGGAGAACTACCCGGAGAAGCCACGCACCGGAGACCCGATCGACCTGCCCCCTGTCCCAGACGATAGCGTGGTGGTGTTCCACGCCGGCACGGCGCGCGACGCCGAGGGACGGCTCGTCACCGCCGGCGGCCGTGTCCTCGCCGTCAGCGCCGTCGCCTCCGACATCGAGACCGCCCACCACCGCAGCCTCGCATTCGCCCGCCGAGTCCATTTCCCCGGCTGCCAGCTCCGCAGCGACATCGCCTGGCGCGAGATCGCCCGACGGCGGCAGGCAGGTAGCTGACCTTCCGGCCTTCCGTCTTTCCGCTCCTCCCTTGCCCGAGCTCCCCGAGACCGAGACAATCGCCCGCGACCTCGACC
>CAMLIU010000310.1 GCA_946479995.1 uncultured Gemmatimonadota bacterium
CGGGCGCCACGCCGGCGGGCCTCGAGGCGTGGGAGATCGCGCGCGTGGAGGCAGGTCGCCCGGAATGGGGGATCGAGATGGACGACGCGACGATCCCGCAGGAGGCGAACTTCGACGAGCTGCACGCGATCTCGTACACGAAGGGCTGCTACGTGGGACAGGAGACGGTGGCGCGCGTGCACTTCCGCGGCCACGTGAACCGGCACCTGCGCGGCGTGCGCACCGAGGGAAGCGAGCCGGTGCCCCGCGGGGCAACGCTGCACGACGACACCGGAGCGCAGGTGGGCGACGTGCGCAGCGCGGTGCGCTCGCCCATGCTCGGCGGCATCGGGCTGGCCATGATCCGGCGCGAGGTCGAGCCGGGCGCGTCACTGACGGCGCGGTGGAACGAGGCGGGGGCGGCGGAGGGAACGATCGCCGAGCGGAAGGTGGACGTCGTCGCCCTGCCCTTTGCCGTGACCTGAGGTGCCCACCGCGCTGGTGACCGGCGCCACGGGGCTCGTCGGGTCCCACGTGGTGGAGCGTCTCCAGCGCGACGGCTGGCAGGTTCGCGCCCTCGTGCGCGATGCCGCGCGGGCGGAGTGGCTGCGCCGCGGCGGCGTGGAGCTCGCCATTGGTGACACGCTCGACGCATCCACGCTGCGGCCGGCCACCGACGGATGCGACGTCGTCTTCCATACCGCCGCGGCGGTCACGCCCGATGGCGGCTGGGAGGCCTTTCGTCTTCCGAACATCGAAGGGACGAGCAACGTCCTTCGGGCGACGGCTGCCGCGGGCGCACGCCTGGTGCACGTGAGCAGCGTTGCCGTGTACGGCGCGCGTGCGCGGTACGCCGCCACCGGCGACCGCACGAGCGAGGAGACGCCGCTCGCACCGCTGGGTGAGCATTCCTGGTATGCACGGTCGAAACGCGAATCGGAGCAGCTCGTGCTCGATGCGCACGCGCAGGGACGGCTCTGGGCGACGACCGTGCGCCCCGACGTGATCTACGGTGAGCGGGACCGCCAGTTCGTGCCTCGCGTCGCCCGGCTGCTGCGGTTCGGTGTCGCTCCCGTGGTGGGCGGTGGGCGGTCCACTCTCGCGGTGGTGCACGCGGCGAACGTGGCCGACGGCATGGTGCGCGCGGCGATGCACGCCGACGCGGGCGGCCGCGCATACAACCTGGCCAACGACTTCGACGTGACCGTGGCCGACTTCTTCCGGCTGGCGGGCGAGGGACTCGGCGAGCGCCTGCGCTTCGTATCGATCCCGGTATCGGCGGCGCGAGTGGTGGTGCGCGTGGCGGCACTAGTCACGCCGGCGCGCCTGCGGTCATCGCTGCGGCAGTCGGTGGACTTCCTCACGCGCGACAACCCGTTCACGTCCGAGCGCGCGCGGCGCGAGCTCGGCTGGGATCCGCCCGTTCCACCGGAGCGCGGCGTGGTGGACGCGTTCCGGTGGTTCGCGTCAACGCGAGCTCGCTGACCGCGACGAACGAAAACGGGGCGCCACACTGTGAAGTGGGCGCCCCGTTTCGACCTGCGAAGAAAAGCCGATTACGGCTTCTTCTTCGTGGTGTCGGCCTTGGCGGTCGTGTCCTTCTTGGTGGTGTCCATCGCGGCCATGGCGGAATCGTGCGCCATGCTGGTGTCGGCGGACATCGCCGGCGCCGGAGCCATCGCCGGAGCGGCGGTGTCGGCGGGCTTTTCCTGGGTGCTGCAGGCGGCGACGAGTGCAACGGCGGCGACAAGGGCCAGACGCTTCATGTGGATCTCCTGGGGGGTGTCATGAGTGAATGTCGCGGGTTCCGTGCACGCGAAGCTGTGCCCGGCAGCGGCGGCGTGAAAAGATAGACACACCAGATTTCGTGTCAAGGGCAAACGCGACCGGCAAGTGCTGACGAGCCAAGGAGTTTCCAGCCAGCCCCGTCGTTGTGGGCTGGGCGGTGTTACACGGATGTTTGACAGGCGGGAGTAAGGGGCGAAAAGGCATGGAGTTAGGGGCGGAGGGAGAGAAGGCTAGACGGGAGAAGGGGAACGGCATGCTCACCCTTCCGCTGCCGCCCTTCTCCCTTCTCCCCTTCTCCCCTCCCTTCCCTCCCCTCACCTTTCCCCTCGTGGCCACCGTCCCTTCCTCCGACTCGCTGGAGCTCATCCGGAATGGCGTGGTGCGTGGGGCCTGTCCGCACGACTGCCCGGACACCTGCGCCACCCTCGTCACCGTCGAGGAGGGGCGCGCGACGCGCATAGCCGGCGATCCCGAGCATCCGGTGACGCAGGGGTTCCTCTGCGCGAAGGTGAATCGCTACATCGAGCGCACCTACCATCCGGATCGGCTGCACACGCCGCTGCGGCGTACGGGCCCCAAGGGCGCGGGAGAGTTCGTGGCGATCTCGTGGGACGAGGCGCTGGACGAGATCGCGTCGCGCCTCGATGACATCGCGCGCTCACCCGAAGGTCCGCAGGCGATCCTCCCCTACTCGTACGCGGGCACGATGGGGATGGTGCAGGGGTCGTCCATGGACCGCCGCTTCTTCCACCTGCTCGGCGCATCGCGGCTCGACCGCACCATCTGCTCGATGGCCGGCACGGTGGGGATGCGCATGACGGTGGGCGCGAACGTCGGCGCCGACAGCGAGGGGGTGCCGGAGAGCGACCTCGTGCTGCTGTGGGGGACGAACACCCTCACCGCGAACCCGCATCTCTGGCCCTTCGTGCTGCAGGCGCGCGAGCGCGGCGCGCCCGTCATCTGCATCGATCCCATCCGCACGCGCACGGCGCAGCAGTGCGACGAATGGATTCCCATCCGCCCCGGCACCGATGCCGCGCTCGCGCTCGGCATGATGCACGTGCTCTTCGCGCAGGGGCTCGAGGACCGCGACTACCTGGAGCGGCACACGCTCGGCCAAGAGGCGCTGCGTGAACGCGCCGCCGAGTGGACGCCGGAGCGGACGTCGGCCGTGACCGGGCTCCCGAGTGAGACGATCGTCTCGCTCGGTGAGCGTTACGGTCGCGCCCGCGCAGCGTTCATCCGCGTGAACTACGGGCTGCAGCGCCACGGCGGCGGCGGGATGGCGGTGCGCACCATCGCCTGCCTGCCGGCCATCACCGGCCACTGGCGTCGCGCCGGCGGGGGCGTGCAGATGTCCACGTCCGCCAACTTCACCTTCGACCGCGCGGCGCTCGAGCGCCCCGACCTTGGTCCCCCGGCCCGCACGATCAACATGATCCGGCTCGGCGAGGCGCTCACGCGTGACGACGCCGGTGTCGGCGGGCCGCCGGTGAAGGCGCTCGTCGTCTACAACAGCAACCCGGCGGCGGTGGCGCCGGAGCGCAACGAGGTGCTGCGCGGCCTCGCGCGTGACGACCTGTTCACCGTGGTGCTGGAGCATTTCCGCACCGACACCACCGACTGGGCGGACATCGTGCTTCCCGCCACGACGCAGCTCGAGCACTGGGACGT